>JAEEYJ010000009.1 GCA_016291725.1 Solobacterium sp. | reverse complement strand
GTTTCCTGCCAGGCTTCTGACGCCTGCTGTGGTGCTGCTGGGCTTTGCGTCTGTACCGGTGCTGGATCTGGTCTTTCTGAAAGGCAGAAAGCAGATCAGATCCGGACTGGCTGTGCTGATGTTCGTACTGATCAGTGTTCATATCATCCAGCTCTACAGCAACTGGGGAGCCTTCAATGATTCTCTGGAAACAGAAAAGATCTTCAATGAGAAGAGGATCTTCGGAAGCCGGGCTTGGTACAACCGGATGGAACTGTCTACACCGGACTATCTGCCGGCATCTGCCCAGATCGACTATTATATGTATGATTCCGGGACCGTGAAGTCCGTCTCCGGTGCCATTGTGCCGGAGAGAAGCTACGGAAAGCTGCTGTTTACGGTGGAAGAGAGCGGTGAGTGGATCGTACCGAAGACGTACTACAAAGGCTACCGGGCAGTCACAGTGGACGAGAACGGAAGAAAAACAGGCAGTCTGCCTGTTGAGCCGGATGAATATACCGGTATGGTACGCGTGACGGTACAGGATGCACCGGTACGCATCAAGGTTTACTACGGAAATACAGCGGTGCAGATCATCAGTGATCTGCTGAGTCTGGGCGGTGCCGTGCTCTGCGGTCTGCTGGTCTATGAGCGCCGTCTGCGCAGCAGAATCAGTGCAATGACCAGTGCCAGCAGGACAAAACGGTAGCGCTGCAGAGCTTCTCTGCCGGTACGGTACAGCCAGCGGGGCAGACTGCGCCGGATCTCATGGTCCAGCAGATCGCTCTGCTCATAGACTGTCCGGCCATTGACCGTAATCGTACCGTGGTACAGTGTGGTTCCTTCCTGGACCGGTGTCTGCAGGATATCGGTCTTTTCTTCATGGAACTGTATGTCTGCACCGTACGGCACATCCAGTACAACGTCCTGGTCGGCAATGATCGTCATGGATTCTTCATCCCGGGAATCCTGGAAGGCAATCCGGGCAAGTACCTCCCCTTTGCGCAGCAGGATGCGTTTCTCTATATTGTTCCGGAGCCAGCTGTACACCGTATCCGCGTCTACGACGTTTCCCCCTGCGTACGGGCTGTGGGCACTGACGAGCACCACGTGCATGCCGTTGATGTACGCATGGGATGCCAGACAGACACCGGCGGGTATGGTATAGCCCGTTTTGCCGCCCTGAAAGCCTTCGATATATGCTGCATGGGCGTTGACGGTGGACTTCATGACCAGACCGGTGGACGCCGTGTATTCGGCCGTATTGATGATCTCCGCAAACACCGGATTCTGCAGGGCATAGCGGAAAAGAACAGCGGTATCCTTTGCGGTGGACCAATGCTCCGGATCATGAAGCCCGGTAGGATTGGTATAGTGCGTGCTGTACATTCCGAGTTCTGCCGCTTTCGCGTTCATCCGTTCCACAAAGGCACCGGTACTGCCTGCTGTATGGATGCACAGGGCATTCACTGCGTCTGCTCCGCTCGGCAGCAGTACACCGTACAGCAGATCCATGACCGTCGGCTCCGTACCGGGCAGGAAGCCGGCAGTGCTGGCATTGGCTTCGATCAGGCCTGCCCACATCTCATCGGTGACCGGCACGGTTTCCCAAAGACTGTCTGTATTCTCCAGAACAACAACGGCTGTCATGACCTTGGTCATGCTGGCAGGATACATCTTCTCATCCGCGTTCCTGCTGAAAAGCTCCTGTCCGCTGTCCGCGTCCATCAGGTATACATAATCACTGTTCAGGTCCAGATCCGGCTGCGGGAAGAGCAACTCCGGCAGCAGGATCAGGCTGAGTATCCATTTCCGCATCATTGTTCCATCATAGCACAAGGAAGCGTTCCGTACGGCTGCATATGCTGTGAAAATCAAGTCTCTGATTGAGTTTTGTTCCTCCAGCCATTACAATGATTACAGTGAAACAGAGGAGACAGTTGTATGTTCAGAACAGAAAAAGAAGCAGTGAATTCCATCACATATACCTATCATATCGACGGTCTGAACCAGAAGGGAGTTCTGGACCACATCTACACCATTCTTGAAGACGATGACATCACCAGCCACGGCATCATCCTGACCGAGACATCTCCGGATTCTTCCTGGACCGGTATGCCGATCGAACTGCCGGAACTGCCGCCGCGTGAAGTCTTCACTGAAGTGTACGGCAAACGCAGGTTCTCCGGCATTACAGCGATCATGGAATACCATGGTATGACCATTATGCTGTCCTATCGTCCGAACGAGGAAACTCTCGCTATCATCATCCCGAAGGAAACAACGGCTTCCATCGAAGAGATCGAGAAGAACGTCATTCCGGACGAAATTGATGAAAATCCGGCGGAATAATCCATCCACATCCATGACAATCAGAGGGGTCTTTCCCAAAAGGCTCCTCTTTTCTTTGCTATGCCCGGGAGGCTGATAGAATGCTATGATGGGGAAAAGGAGGATCCATCATGGCATTCATTCAGATGAGTCTGTATTCACGCTGTCTGCAGCGGACCGTTCCCGTCAACTGCATCATTCCGGTCGATTCAACGGATTATCTTTCCCAGCCCCTCCCCGAGGAAAGACCGCTGAAGACCCTGTACCTGCTCAATGGCTTCTTCGGCAACCAGAATGACTGGGTCCTGGCCGGAGAAGCAGCCATACTGGCCAAGGAATACAGCCTGGCGATCATTATGCCCGCCGGTGAAAATCATTTCTACATTGATAATGGCCATGGTGAGTACCACGGACGCTTCATCGGCGAAGAATTGGTGGAGATGACCCGCAGACTGTTCCCGCTCTCACGGAAACGGGAAGATACCTTTATCGGTGGCCTGTCCATGGGTGGATACGGTGCACTGCGCAACGGACTGCTCTACAATGATACATTCGGCAGGATTGTCGCCCTTTCGCCGGGAATCTTTACAAGCGCTCATCTGGAAGCCATGTCCAGTGCACCGGACCCCGCAAACGCAGCCTTCTTCGGCGCTGACGCGCTGTTTATGAACCGCCGTTTCCTGGAGAATTCCTTCGGCAGCTTTGCAGGGATGGACGGCAGCGACAATGATGTCTATGCCCTGTTCGGAAAAGCTGCGGAAGGCAAAACCGGTGCGCCGGACATCTATATGGCATGCGGAACGGAAGATACGCTGTTCGACAGTGTCAAACGCTATGCAGTGTTCCTGCAGGAGCACAAGGCTCCGCTGACCTGGGTAGAGGACCACGGCATCCATGATTTCCTGTACTGGAATACCCATCTCAGGGATGCGGTGGAGCACTTCCTGCCGCTGCAGCAAGCATAGTAAAAGGACGCGGTCCTTACCGGGCTGCGTCCTTTTTCTATACTGTGATCAGATAACGCCTGTCAGCTTCAGGATGAGCTGGGCAATGATGGCTGAACCAACGAAGGTTCCGAGGAACGCAAACAGCGAGATTGCGACGATTGCCGCGCCCTGCTTCTTGAACGTATCCAGGTCCTTGCCCAGGGAAATGCCGGCATAGGCCAGGATCGGTGTGCACAGCGGCAGCAGACCGATCTTGTTGATGGAAGCTGCTGTGAACTCAGCGCCCGGGAAGCCGGGGATCGTCATGATGATGGCAATCAGGGAAATGTAGGCAATCGCCGGCAGATTCTTTTTCGAAACCTTGTTGATGCCCTCCCAGATCAGCTGGCCGAGAATGGTGATGACCAGAAGCAGGATCATGCCCGGTACAGCCTGAAGCGGTGTAACCGGAGCGCCGCTCTTCATGGTGCTGATCCAATTGCCGATCGCCGCGAATACAGCGGAGAAGCACAATACTCTCAGATATACTGCCCAATCTGTCTTTTTCATGTTATTCTTCCCCCTTCTTTTCTGCTTTGCCTACAGGAACGCCGTCCTTGTAGTGCTTGTTGTTGGCTGTCAGTTTCTTGTACATCCACTCACACATCGGCAGTGCGATGAACAGGCTCATGTACAGGCCGTCAACCGATGTCAGCATGTTGCTGGTTGCGGCATAGGCTGTCAGTTCTTCTGCCATTGCCGGGAATGCGTCAATGACGGCACCCAGGCTGGCAGACATCATGGAAGCGGAACCGGTACCGCAGGCCATGGCCAGTGCGTACGGATGGAAGATGCCTGTAGGCGCCAGTGCGGAAACCATGATTCCGTAGAACAGTGTTCCGAGTACAGTTCCTGTAATGTAGGAACCCATGACACCCATACCCTCTTCAGAGTCCAGACCGTATCTGGAAGCGACTACCGCAAGGGAACCCTCACGGGAGTTGGAGAAACTGGATCCGATGCAGGCTCTGCCCATATGGAATACCAGAATAGCGATCGGCATGGCAAACACTGCTGTACCCAGGTTTCCGAACTCCTGCAGCAGCAGTGCCGGACCGGCTTTGATGACGTTGCCCAGGTTCGGACCGATTGTCGAGCCGACCTTGGCTGTCAGCAGCAGTACGCTGATACCGATAAACGGAGAAGCTTCCTCCATCATTTCCTTCGGAAGGACCTTGGCTGCACCCATGATGCCGCCGAAGATCAGTACATACAGCATCGGGAACAGCGAGAAGGCTGTAAACCCGAGATCGAAACGCTTTGTACCGATCAGTTCAGCGATCATCGTCAGTACAAATGCGAGGATGTGAATTCTCCATTCATGTGAGTTCTTGTTCATAATCTCCCCCTTGATTTTCACAATCAAAAATGATTTTACATCGAATATATTGTTTTGTTAACAGTGGAATGATTCCGCCGGCCTGAGCAGGTCTTTCAATCTTTATACCCCTTTCGGGGTAGAGGTAGAGGTGAAGGACGAAACCAAAGAAACTTCACCACGTGAAACGAGTGAAGTCAGTGTTGATACGGTTGTCCCTTTCAGCAAATACATACCTGTATTGTACGCACAGATTCCCGGAATGAGGCACTGAATGCAGAAAAACAACTCTGATTGATGGAAATATAAATCAATTTTATGAAACTATTTACATTTTTCTGCGTATGCCTTTGCAATCCTTGAAGCAACCCGGATATTGTTGTAGGCCAGCTCCAGATTGGACGCAAAGGATACACCGTCTGTCATATCCCGCAGTTCGGAAAGAACGAACGGTGTAATGTACTTGCCGCGGATCCCCTGTTCTTCAGCCTTCTTCAGCGCATCGTTGATCACACGGTTCATCCAGTCGAAGTCCAGTTCATATTCCTGAGGGATCGGATTGCCGATGACAATGCCGCCCTTCAGGCCGAGGTCCCATTTCACCTTCATGATCTCAGCGATTTCCTCTTCGCTTTCCGCCCGGTAGTCCAGCTTGAAGCCGCTGGTACGGCAGTAGAACGCCGGAAACTCATCCGTGCGGAAACCGAGCACGGGCACGCCCTGCGTTTCCAGATACTCCAGTGTCAGACCGAGGTCGAGAATCATCTTGGCGCCTGCGCAGACCACCGCCACGGGCGTGGAGGCGAGTTCCTGGAGATCCGCTGAGATATCCATGGTATTCTCACCGCCGCGGTGTACACCGCCGATCCCGCCGGTCGCAAAGACACGGATCCCGGCCATGGCCGCAATCAGCATCGTTGTGGCAACGGTCGTAGCACCGGTCTTCCCTGCGGCCAGGTATACAGCGACATCCCTTCTGGATACCTTGCCGATATCCACGGGATTGCACATGAGGTCCAGCTCCTCCGGTGTCAGTCCGACCTTCAGCTTTCCGCCGATGATGGCAGTGGTTGCCGGGACAGCACCTTCTGCCCGGATGATCTGTTCTGCCTTGTGGGCAAACTCCATGTTCTCCGGATAAGGCATCCCGTGGGAAAGAATCGTACTCTCCAGAGCCACCACCGGCTGTCCTTCCGCAATCGCCGCAGCAATCTCCGGCTGTACATCCAGGTATTTCTCAATGTTCATGACGAACCTCCTCTATCAGCTTTTCCAGGCTCTCCAGCGACATTTCATCACTGATGGCCGAGGGTGAGCGCACTGCAAGCAGACCGGCTGCCAGGGCAAGGTCCAGCGTCTTCTCCAGCGGGAAGCCGTTGACATAGCCGCAGATCATTCCGGCAAAGAAACTGTCCCCGGCACCCGACGCATTGACCATCTCTGCCTCTGCCGGCAGACTGCGCTTCAGGATGTGTTCCTGGTCCATGTAGAAACAACCGTCCGCACCGAGGGATACATACAGCTGCTGCAGTCCGGCATCCAGAAGCCGTCTGCCTGCTTCCACCATGGAAGCCTCATCGTTCACCTCAACGCCGCTGAGCACGGACAGTTCGGTACGGTTCGGCTTCAGTGCGCAGATCCGTCCGGCATACGGCCGGATCTTCCCTGCATAGATGTCCGATACCGGATCCACAAAGATCTTCTGCCCGTACTGTTCCACCAGATAGTCCAGGCATTCCTCCGTCAGGGAAGGATCCACAACAATCGCCTTCGCCCCTTCCAGCAGGTCCTTCCGTTCCTTCAGGTAGTCTGTATTGATGTGCTCCATGATCCGCATATCGCACAGTGCAATGTACATATCGTTGTTTTCGTTCTGCACCTGCATGAAGATGCCTGTCGCTGCACCGGGTACGGTCTTTGCGGCAGAGATATCGATCTTCCTCTCAATGCAGCTCTTCCTGAGCATTTCTCCGTAGATGTCATCGCCGAAGACCGTCATAAAGCGCACCGGAATATCCAGTCTTGACAGATTGTCCATGATGTTGCGGGTAACACCGCCCGCTCCGGTAAAGATCTCTGCCGGATGATCCGTCCCCTGGCGGATCGGTACATCGCTTCTGCCGTAGATATCGATGTTGGCAGCACCGATCCCGGCTACATAGCCCTTCTTGTTCATATCCTCATTATAGCGTTTTGCCCGAAGAAAAACCCGGTGTTTCCACCGGATTCTCC
>JAEEYJ010000085.1 GCA_016291725.1 Solobacterium sp. | reverse complement strand
TGATTCCCCTGAGTTCGAAACAGCCATGGCCATCCTTCGCATGAAGATTGAAAACAACGGCAATGATATCGATGAAGTCGAAGAAGCCGGACTGACCTATATCGCATCCAACTTCGCCGGCAATGTCCGCGATCTGGAAGGAGCCTGGAATAGGGTTCTCTTCTATACCATCATGTTCCAGGAAGACAAATCCTGCATCAAATTCGATACGATTGTCAAAGCATTGAAAAACCAGACACCGGCAGTGGAAAAGGACGGACTCAACTCCGGACGGATCATCAAGTGCGTAGCTGATTACTACGGACTGACGCGCAACCAGATCATCGGAAAGACCCGCACCAAGAACATTGCCAATGCCCGGCATATATCCATCTATCTCTGCCGCAAGCTGCTGGATCTGCCGTATATCAAGATCGGTGAAGAATTCGGCGGAAGGGATCATTCCACAATCATCAGTTCCTGCGTCAAAGTACAGAACGAAATCGAGAAGGACCGTTTCTTCGCAGAAGCTGTCTCCGAACTGGAAAAGCGTCTGAGCAGCTGATTGTCCACATTCATCCACACTTCATCCACAGGCAGAAACAGCCCGGAAACAGCGCAGACAAGCAGGATTCTTCTGTTTTTCCACAGTTTCCACAGACTTAATAGTAATAAACTGAATTAATATATATACAGGAGGCTACGCCCAATGAAATTCGTCGTTACCAAAAACAGGCTCAACAGTGCACTGTCCATCGTAAACCGCGCTGTATCTTCCAATGCACCGATTCCTTCCCTCAGCGGAATCCGCATTGACGCAGAGGAAGATAAACTGATCCTTACCGGATCCAATTCCGATATCTCCATACGGATGAATGTACGTACTGATGACAATGCCGATCCGCAGATTGTGGAAAAGGGCACCATCGTCATTGAAGCGAAGTATCTTACAGACATTGTTAGAAAGATGGATTCTGAAAAGATCGAAGTAGAGATCATTGACGGAACCCTGACCCGGTTCTCCGGAAACGGTGCAGAGTTCAAAATCAACGGGTACCGTCCTTCGGAATATCCGAATATCGATTTCTCTGTTCCGGAGTATACGATGAACATGAATGCCGGCAGACTGGCTTCCATCATTGAATCCACCGCTTTCGCTGCAAGTGTCAAGGAAACGCGTCCTGTCCTGACAGGTGTAAACTTCAGCAGCGATGGATCCAGAATCATTGCGACAGCGACGGATTCCTTCCGCCTGGCCAGAAACGTATTCACCGGCAACGGAGACAGCTTCAACATTACAGTACCGGCAAAGAGCCTCAATGAAGCCAGAGCCATCTTCAATGATGGTACAAAGGATCTGGCAGTCCACCTGAACACTAAGAAGATCCAGTTCGTCTCCGAGGACATCATCCTGCAGAGCCGTCTGCTGGATGGCAGCTATCCCGAAACAGAACGCCTGATTCCGAAGGAGTTCAGGTATGACCTTGTTGTAAACAAACAGAAGCTGATCGGCATCATCGACCGTTCCTCCATCATGAAAAATGAGAACATGACGGTGATCCGGATGCAGATCAAGGATGAAAACAACATTACTGTATCCAACCGTGCCCAGGAAATCGGCGAATTCAACGAACCGATCCATCCCGTTTCCTATACCGGCGCTCCGCTGGACATCAGTTTCGCAGCGAACTACGCGATTGACGCACTGAGAGCCATCGACAGCCCGAATGTACGCATCCGGTTCACCGGTGAGATGAAGCCTTTCATCCTTACCGACGAAGCAGGCAATGATGATGTACTCCAGCTCGTCCTGCCGATCCGTACCTACAACTGACGCAAAGAACAGCCGGAAGGCTGTTTTTTTATTTTTGTTTATAGATAATTAATGATTCTTAATCACTTTGCCGCAGGGTTCTTAATGCTTGATTTTCTATTATGGAACCCGGAGGTGAATTCTATGACCGGATTATCTATATTCAACCGAACCATTACCATTGTTTTCCTGTGCTGCTATCTGTATCAATTTGCGTTTATACCGGTATCCTGGTTCTTCCGGAGCCATAAAACTGAATGCAGCACGGTACTTCATAAATACGCAGTCATGATCTGTGCCAGGAATGAAGAATATGTCATCGGTGATCTGATTGACAGCATCCATGCCCAGACCTATCCCCAGGATCTGCTGGATATCTATGTTATGGCTGACAACTGTACAGACAATACCGCTGAAACAGCGCGTGCCCACGGTGCAAATGTATACCAAAGGTACAATAAAGAACTGGTCGGCAAGGGATATGCCCTGCATGATCTGATGCACCGGATCCGGGAAGACCGGCCGGAAGGGTATGACGGCTACTTCGTATTCGACGCAGACAATGTACTCGAAAAGGACTATGTGGAAAAGATGAACCGGTCCTACTGTGAAGGAAACGAAATCATTGCGTCCTACCGGGCCTCCAAGAATGATGGGTACAACTGGATCAGCGCCGGATACGGACTCTGGTTTCTCCGGGAGAGCCGTTATCTGAATATGCCCAGAATGCTTACTGGATCTTCCTGCTTCATCTCCGGAACCGGATTCTTCTTCGGTAGAAAGACAGCGGATGAAATGCGGGACTGGCCGTACCATCTCCTGACAGAAGACATTGAATTCACTGCAGACATGATTACCCGCGGCAGAAAGATCTCCTTCTGCAAAGACGCAGTATTCTACGATGAACAGCCGGTCACATTCAGCCAGTCCTGGCATCAGAGGCTGCGCTGGTGCAGAGGATATCTCCAGGTACTGATGAAATACGGCACAAAGCTGATCTATGGAACCCTGCGGGGACAGTTTGCCTGCTTCGATCTGATCGTATCCATGATGCCGGCCTATATCCTGTCCATTGTGTCTCTTCTGGTTAATGTTGGGTCTACTGTATACAATTCGTTTACCGCCGGATCCACAGGAACAGCCGGTACATTCCTTATCTTTGCAATGAATATGTATCTGACGCTGTTTGTCATCGGACTGATTACATCCATTACAGAAAGAAAGCAGATTCATACCACAAAGTGGAAACGGATCGTGTATGTATTCACCTTCCCGCTGTTCATGTTCACATACATACCGATCGCTTTTGCCGCACTGTTCACCAGATGCAGCTGGAAGCCGGTGAAGCACGTATTTTCCGCTAAGGAAATGTACACTCGCAGCACATATTGACAAAACATTCACAAATGGCTTGAAGTTCAGTTTTTATCGGGCTTCAAGCCTGTTTTTCATATTGAAAATATGATATAATTTCAACGGGATTTTTATATTGGAAAAGGTGCAGAATGAACAGTTCGGAAAAAGCTTACATCACACTCTCACAGTTCCTGAAAAAAACAGGAATTGCCGCAACAGGCGGTCAGGCGAAGTACCTCGTCAAGGAGCTGGATATCACCGTGAACGGGGAAAAGGAAGACCGGAGAGGGAGGAAACTGTATTCCGGGGATGAGGTCATCATTGACGGAAGAAAGTACATCGTTGAATGATTGTCAGTCATCTGAAGCTGCGCAATTTCCGCAACTATGAGTCCTGTGAAGCAGACTTCCGGCCGGGCATCAATGTGATCACCGGACCGAATGCCCAGGGAAAGACAAATCTGATTGAAAGTCTGGTCTGCCTGTCCCTGACAAAATCCCATCGTCTCCGCAATGATCTGAAACTGATCCGGGACGGAAGCGAATACGCAGACATATCCTGTGTCTGCACCAACGGAAGGCGCAAACGTCTGCGCATGGTCATCCACAGTGAGGGAAAGTCCCTGATGTATGACAAGCAGATGCTGAAGCGTACCAGTGAGTTCATCGGCCTGCTGAATGTCGTACTGTTCTCTCCGGATGATCTCACTCTGTTCAATGACGCGCCCAAGGACAGAAGAAAAGTGATGGACCAGGAGATCGGCAAGGTCAGCAGTGCCTATATCCGCGCTGTAAGCCGGTACCAGAACCGCCTGAAGGAAAAGAACAGCCTGCTGAAGCAGCCTTC
>JAEEYJ010000084.1 GCA_016291725.1 Solobacterium sp. | reverse complement strand
GCCACATCCAGTTCTGTTACATGAACAAGACCCGTGAGTTCATTGTATGCTTTCATGGCTGACATGAACCGGGAGACATCTGTACTGGTATCTATGTGTCCCTGCATTCCGATACCGTCCACGAGCCCATCACCCAGCAAAGTACCGTTTCCGTCAGGGTTTATTGCATCACTCTGGATCAAATGGTCCGGATTCAGTACGGTGTCTCTCAGCAGGCGGATGATCTTCTCCTGCTTGACCGGGAACCATTCATTGTAATCATTGTAGAACAAGCGCGGATTGATATGCCGGCCTCCGTAAAGGTCCTTGTACTGTTCAGCGTACAGTGCACCGGCTTCCCTCATATACAGGAAACTGTAATAGATGTATTCAGGTCCGATGATCTGCATCCAGAGGCTGCTAGTCCGCAGGAATTCATTCCCACGGTTGGATACAGCCTCGTTGACAACATCCCATCCGGAGATGCAGTCGGCGTATCCATTGGCATAGATGTATTCAGCCGCACCGTATATATAGGTCTTCAGCCGCCGGATCAGCTCTTCCCGGCTGACCAGGCATGCAGGATCAAGCT
Source organism: Solobacterium sp. (assembly GCA_016291725.1). GTDB lineage: Bacteria > Bacillota_I > Bacilli_A > Erysipelotrichales > Erysipelotrichaceae > Bulleidia. Next base: position 5,692 of record JAEEYJ010000084.1, on the reverse strand, counting down.
GCTTAGGGTCATCATCGAGGTATACACACTGATAGTCCCGGCAGAATACCGAAAGGTTGCTTTGCCTGTGCCAGACCAGAACGTGAAGGCGCAGTTTTATATGATTCTTCTTTGCAAACGTGAGCACATGCTTCGCAGCGGGGCTGATCCGGAACAAACAGTCTGCGGCCGGATCAAAGCAGTAGAGATGCTTGAAACTGTTCTCACAGGTAATACTGTTGAAGCAGTGCAGTATCAACTGTTCCTTTTCAGGATTGCCGATTTCCATCGGAAAAGGGAATAGGGTCTTCCAGGAGTCTACTGCAGCACCAAATGTAAAAAACGGACTGTACAGACTGTACAATGACGGATAATCCGGAAGCTTATGCCTGGACCGGACAGTCAGAAAACGATCGAACACCAGATGATTGGCAGTTCTGGAAACCGCCTTAAAACGATCAAGCACCAGATGATAGGCATCCTTGGCGACCGTATAGGGTCCTGGGAAAGTACGCTTGAGTTTCTTCTTGATATCCTGGATCATTGCTGCTTCCTTCTCATTGCGTCAAGGATGGCCTTGCTGTCCTGATCAACACTGATTACAGTGTTTTCCGGCAGATGCGGCACCCGCATCTCCGGCGGAGGCAGCTGCATATAGTCTCCGTACATAATGCGCAGTACAGAGTCGTATTCTTCCGGCATGCTGAACCATTCACCGTTGAATTCACCTTTGGTCATCCTTGTCCATTGCGCATGTGTGAACTTGCCTTCGAACAGTACACCGTCGATGGTTCCCATACGTCTGGTCTTCGCCGGATCAATCCAGGCATATTTCTCAACAGCCCCGCAGAACCATTCCCGGAAGGAACGGGGAAGCACATGGGTCAGATAGTTGATTCTCTTGATCCCGGTGTACTTTTCCTTTGTCAGCCGGATATAGTCCGCCCGGATCATAACCCGCGCCAGATGGGTGAAGAACTGCTGGACCCGGTATTTCCACTGTGTATCGGACGCCCCGATCATGGGATACACGTCAGTATAGATCCGGTGATCGATCGCCAGCTCCAGCTGATCCTCCGGACAGTAGGTCGTGTTCTTCCTGTAGATCCGGTACCAGAGGCATCTGCCGTTCTTTTCCGTACGGTAGGTGAGCCCGTCATACTTGTCATGCATCTCCTGCGGGAATACTTCCATGAAGCGGTAGTAATCGCTCAGAGGCATGGCGAGATCAACATCATCATCCCAGGGAATGAAGCCTTTGTGCCGGACTGCGCCAAGCAGAGTACCGCAGTAAATGGAATACCGGATACTGTATTTGCCGCACACAGATACAATATCCTTCAATGTTTCAAACTGTACTTCCTGCAGCTGCTGAAGATCCATTGGACAGTCACCTTTCTACTCCCACGGTTCCGGTGCCGAATAATCACACCTTCTGCATTATACCATTTTCTTCCCAGCGTAAACATTGCGCAGGACAGCCGGTCCGGCAGGACGAAGCCGCATCGGTCTGATATTGCCGTACAGCCTTGAAAAATACGGTATAAAAGACAACAATAGGATGTGGTGATCAACCAGTCTGCTGCTTCTGCGCATTCGTACTGAAACAAGCATCGAACGGAAAAGCATCTGGTTTTTCGGACGGGACAACTGTGAGCGGGAACCATGAAACCCGCTTGCAGAGTACGATAAAGCAGATGATTTCCTCTGCGGCCTGCCGCATGCCGGACATCACGCAGCAGCTGTATGAATCCCTCCAATGACAATCACATCTGCCCAGCGGCAGAAAATCCTGGGTGAAAAGGATATCAGGCTTAACGATCATGCTGAGATACGATGAAGACACATTGCGGAAAATCCAGATGGTTGAACTGGAACTGCTGAAGGAAGCGGACCGGATCTGCCGGAAGAACCATATCCACTACAACATCATTGCCGGTACATTGCTCGGTGCTGTCAGGCACGGCGGGTTCATACCCTGGGATGATGACGCAGACATAGCGATGCTCAGAAGCGAATACGATCGGTTCGTCGATGCCTGCAGAAGGGACCTGGACCATAGCCGCTTCTACTTCCAGGATCACCGCACAACACCCGGCTACCGCTGGGGATACGGTAAACTGCGGCGCAAGGATACACTGTTCCTGCGGGAACACCAGGAACATATGCCCTATGAACAGGGGATCTTCCTGGATGTATTCCCCCTGGATGCTGTACACAACAACTACCTGCTGCGCTGTGCAGATCAGTTCCGGTGCTTCTGCCTGCGGAAGGCACTGTATGCCAGAGTCGGAAAGACCGCGGACAGGAACAGGCTCAAACGCGGCATCTACCGGCTGCTTGACCGGATTCCGGAGGAAGCGCTGAAGCGCAGGCTGGACCGTATGATCCTTCATGCCCCGGAACACAGCGACTATGTACGCATCCTGATGTTTCCGACACCGGACCGGACCTATGCCTACCGCAGGAAATGGTATGAGGCCAGCCGGGATATAATGTTTGAAGGACACATGTTCCCGGGCATTGCGGAATACGATGAATACCTGCGCTTCAAGTACGGAGACTACCGGGTTCTTCCCCCGGAGGAGGAGAGGAAGGTACACCCGGTATCTGCCCTGAAACTGCCATGATGTATACAGATATCTACAGACTGCTCAGCGAAAGGAATCTGATCATATTCGGCACAGGATTTGTAGCCGGACAGTTTTACTATGCGCTGGAGGAGAAGAACCTGGCAGACAGGATCAAGTGCTTCACGGTTACCGAATGCCGGGAAAGCACCGTATTCCGGGGGAAGCCGGTGATTGCGTACCGGGATGTAGATGTTACGGATGAGGACATTGTACTGGCTGCGGTACATCCCTCAGCCTTCGATACCCTGCCGCAGAAGGAAGGCGTGCAGATGATCTCCGTGAATTCCTTTCTCTGTGATATGCTGTACGGACCGGCTCTGCGGGAAGAGATGATTCCAACCAACCGGATCCGCTGGCACCAGAATGAAGATGAATACTGGATCGCTGTACGCTACGCAGCCATCCGTTCCTATTTCCTGCAGGAATCCATGGGCAGGCACGTCTACCTCAAAGCGATGCAGCTGCACTGCAGCAGAGAGACGGCGGAGCGGCGCCTGCAGTACTTCATCAAGCTGATGAAGACGGTAACGACAAAAGGGTACGACCAGACGAAACCCATCTTCCTGACGGAAGACGATGAGGTGATCGACGGACTGCACCGGCTGGCCATTGCGGCCTATACCGGACTGAGAGCCGTCAACTGCCGGGTCTACCCGAACAGTGAAAAGTACTATGAACTGCTGGATGAAAGAAACCGGGTCAGTGAACTGTTCCTCAGGGAAAGCGGGTTCACCGATGAAGAAATCGACTATCTGAAAGCATGCAAGAGGATCTGCGGATGAATGAAACAGTGAGCCTGATCCTGCCGGTATACAATGTCGCAGACTATCTGGACCGGTGCATGGAAAGTGTAATCAGCCAGACTTACAGGAACCTGGAGATTCTGCTGATCAATGACGGATCTACGGACGGTTCTGCAGAGAAATGCCGGGAATGGGCACGGAAAGATCCAAGGATCGTATTCATCGACAAGGAAAACGAAGGAGTGGCGAAGACGCGCAATCTGGGTGTGGACCTGGCCAAGGGAGAGGTCCTTGGCTTTGTAGACCCGGATGACTGGCTTGAGCCGGATTACATAGAGAAGCTGCTGGACAGGATGCAGGAAACAGGTGCGGAATATGTGGAATGCGATCTCTGGCGGTACAACAACCGGAACGGGTCCAGGATCTACCGTTCCTGCGGCAGCCGGATGGGGGTTCCCTATACACTGGAAGAACACATGAAATACGGTCCGACAGCGCTGTACAAGGCTCTCAGCAGGAAGTCCCTGTGGGACCGGTACCGGATCCGCATTCCCTCGGTATCCTTTGAATCGCCCGCTGTCTATTCACTGATACTCGCTCTGGCTGAAGGAACAGCCTATGTGCCGGAAGCTCTGTACTGGTACCGCCGCTTCCGGCCGGAATCTCTGGTGGAAACAGGCTATGCCGCAAAGGACGGCACAGCGAACAATACACTCGGCATTGACGCTATGCGCTTCCTGGTCCATGAATTCCAGCGCTGCGGTCTGTACAGCCGGTACAGCCATGTTCTGGAGGGTGTGATCAAGTACCGTCTGAGCGATATTCTGGCTATGCAGTTTTACCGGAAGGATCCGGAGGACTTCCGGGAGCTGGTCCGGAACTGCCGGCACTTTCTGGAAGAACAGTTCCCGGAAGGGGACAATCGGGTCTACCTCTGCTGGGGCAGCTATACGCTGAACCGGATGCTGGTGCATCTGGATATTCTGCAGGATCCGTTCTGCCGCTTCAGTTTCTCCAGCATGGTCTCCTTGCTGGAACCGTCAGAGGATACTCCGGCAGTACGGCATCCGAACCGGTACAGGGAGATGATGATCAACCGGGAGATCCAGCAGGATTTCTGCCGGATCCTTGCAGAAATGAAGCCGCAGACCGTATTCGTTGATCTCATGGAAGAACGGTTCGGTCTCCTGGAGCGGCATGGCAGGTACCTGACGGACAGCGATGCCCTGCAGGGCAGCGGCGCATACCGTACGCTCTGCGAGGAAAGCCGGCGCATTCCAGCCGGCAGTGAAGAGAAAAGGGTTCTCTGGCAGCGGGCATTCGAGCGCTTTCTGGATCTTGCCGGTGACCGGACAGAAGTGATTGTGCTCAGGAACCTGCTCAGTGAGCGCAAAGGTGACCTGCAGTCACAGGAAGAATACGGAAATATCGCAGACATCCGGGAAGCCAACCGGATCCTGGATGACTGCTACTGCTATATTGAAGAGAATCACCCGGAGATTCCGGTGATGGAAACTGCAGACCTGCCGGAGTACTTCACCGACAGGAACTACGAATACGGAGCACTGCCGCAGCATCTGAACGAGATCGTCAATCAGAAGATTGCCGGCAGGATCCATCGTCTGCTCAGCGGGAACCACGCTGAATACAAGGAGGAAACATGACGAAAGTATCAGTGATCATTCCGGTCTACAATACGGAGAAGTATCTGCCGGCCAGTCTGGACAGCGTACTGGACCAGACAATCAAGGACCTGGAAGTCATCTGCATCAATGATGCGTCAACTGATTGTTCCGGAGAGATTCTGGACCGGTACGCTGCCCAGGACAGCCGCGTCCATGCAATCCACCTGAAGAAGAACAGAAGGCAGGGAAACGGCAGGAACATCGGCATTGATCATGCAAAGGGAAAATACCTGTACTTCCTGGATTCCGATGACAGGATCGAACCCTATGCCCTGCAGGAACTGTATGATCTCTGCGAGAAGGACCGTCTGGACGCTGTATTCTTTGATTCCCGCGATGAATATGAATCGGAAGAAATGAAGAAGATCTATACACCGGCCTTCTCTGTACGCAAAGGAATCTATGAAGACAGGGTGTATACAGGACCGGAACTGTTTGATGCTTTCAGTCGTCAGAACGAATGGACCTGCTATCCCCAGCGGACCTTCTGGAATACAGAGTTCATCAGAAGCAGGAAGATCCGCAATCCTGTGGACAGTGAACATGAGGATGAATACTTTGCGCATGCCGGAATCCTGCTGGCAGAGCGTGTGCGCTATGTCCGGAAACAGTACTTCATTCTGCGCATCCGGCCGGATTCGGTCATGACCCG
>JAEEYJ010000083.1 GCA_016291725.1 Solobacterium sp. | reverse complement strand
TTCAATAAGTCCGAGCAGGAACTGGCCGGTATCCGTGCTGACATCAATACGGCACGGGAACTGGTGCATGATCTTCCGACCATCCTGGAAGATGCCAGAGGTGTTGTACCGCAGCTGCTGGAAGTGGTTCACCATGAGTATACAGCCGAGAAGGAGAGGGGCGTCTATCTGGATCACCTTGAGGTGGAGAAGAACCTGACTCTGATTTCCGGCAACCTGAAGCAGGATCTGCGTTCCCTGAAGGAAGGCGATCCGAAGGATGTTACAGCAAATCTGGAGGACTACAAGACCCGTCTGAACCAGATCGATGAAGCAATCAAGAACGAGAGCGCGAGCTTTGATGAACTCACGGCTGCAGCCAAGGAGACAGACCGTCTGTACCGGAGCAGCCTGGATACACTGGATGAGATCGAAGGCCAGTATGCAAAGGCAAACGTACGCTTCGGCCTGACGGAAATGCGCACGCATATCGATGAACTCCGCAGCGGTCTGACGGAAGTGGCTCCGGAAAAGGAAAGAGCCGAGGCGATGGCAGCGTCCCTGACAGCTCCGTGCAGTGAAAGCCTGATCGCTGTGAAGAAGCTGAACGAGCGCCTGCAGGAAATCCACGACGGCATCAAGGGCATCAAGACGGAACTGGATACCTACAGCGGAGATGAAGAGCATGCCAAGAAACAGCTGATCAAGCTGAAGGCAATCATGAACCAGATGCAGGTCTCCATCCGCAAGTACAAGCTGCCGAACATCAGCAGAGAGTACGAAGACGATATGAACCGGGCGAATGAGTACATCCGCCGCATCCAGGATCTGATCGACGAGACACCGCTGAATGTACAGCTGCTCAACGCAACGCTCACGGAAGCGATCGATTATATCTACAAGCTGTTCAACAATGTAAACAACGTTGTTGGCGCCGTCATTATGGTGGAGAATACGATTGTCTTCGGCAACCGCTACCGTTCGACGTATTCCGACATCGATTCCGAGCTGACGCGCAGTGAACTGTGCTTCCGCAACGGTGAGTATACACAGGCCCTCAATATTGCCATTGAGACGATCGAGAAGATCCATCCGGGCAATTATGAGAAGATGGTGAAGGAGAACGCCAAAGGTGCTGAAGAATAGAGTCTATTTCGACAGTTCCAGCACGACAGATATTCATCCGGAGGTACTGAAGGCATACATGGATCTGCTGCAGACACAGTATGCCAACAGTGAATCCCTCTACGATGAAGGCGCAAAAATCAACAGAAACATGGAAAAAGCCCGGTCTGCAATAGCCGGACTTTTAGGCGTTCGGGCAGAGGAGGTCATCTTTACCGGGGGATCCAGTGAATCAAATTCCACGGCAGTAAAGGGCGTATGCTTTGCACAGCCGCAGAAGAAGCACATCATTGTGTCGTCGATAGAGCACGCAAGCATCATGAACTGCTGTGATCAGCTGGAACGCTTGTTCGGCTACCGGGTAACGTATCTTCCGGTGACGCTGGAAGGAAAAGTGCGTCCGGAAGATGTACGCCGCAGTCTGCGGGAAGATACAGCACTCGTCTCCATCATGCATGTGAACAATGAAACCGGTTCCGTCAACCCGATCGACGAAATCAAGGAAATCGTAAAAAAAGAGAGCCATGCATATTTCCATTCCGATCTGACACAGTCCCTGGGCAAGATTCCGGTGGATCTGAAGCATATCGATCTGGCAACAGCATCTGCGCACAAACTGGAAGGACTGAAGGGAAGCGGTCTTCTGATCCGCCGGATCCATGTACCCCTGGAACCCTTGATCTGCGGCGGTGAACAGGAAGGCGGGCTGCGCGGCGGCACCAGCAACGCCGCGGCAGACATGGTCTTCGCCAGAACCCTGCGGCTTGCCCTGGAGAACGAAGCGAAATACAGTGAGCATATCCAGACACTTCATGACTATACAAAAAAGGGTCTGGAGCAGATGGAAGGAATAGAGATCAACAGCCCGGCGGACGGAATACCGTCCATCCTGAACTTCTCCTATGAAGGCATACCGAGCGAAGTTATGCAGAATGCCCTGAACCGGGAAGGGTTCATGGTATCCGCACGCAGCACCTGCCACAGCCGGTCGGCGAAGACAAGCTATGTGCTCAAGGCGATGGGAATGAGCGACGCCAGGGCATCCAGCTGTATCCGGCTGAGTTTCTCAAGGCAGAACACGATGGAAGAGGCTGACCGCTTCCTGGCCAGTCTGAAGGAGGTCATAAAGAACTATGGCTGATTATGATACAGTACTCATCCGCTACGGCGAACTGAGCACGAAAGGAAAGAACCGGAAGGATTTCATCCGTAAGCTGGATAAGAATATCCGGTGGATCCTCAAGGATCAGGAGAATCTGGAATACCAGAGGACCTATGACAGGATCTATATCAAGCTCAACGGAGCCGATCCGGCTGTAATCAAGGAGCGCCTGCAGAAAGTGTTCGGCATCAGTTCCTTCTCCTTTACGGAGAAAGTGCCGTCGGATATCGAAGAGATCAAGAAAACAGCGCTGCGCATGGCACAGGAAGCGAAGGGGAGCACCTTCAAGGTGATTGCCCGCCGGCATGACAAGAGCTTCCCGATGAACAGCGATACGATCAACCGTACAGTAGCCGGTGAGATCCTGCGCAATACCGACCATAAGGTGGATGTCCATCATCCCGATTTCGAGATCCGCATTGAAGTGCGGGAATATGACACGTATCTGACATCGGAAAAGATTCCCGGCGCCGGCGGCTATCCGGCAGGAATCAACGGGAAAGTACTGCTGCTGCTGTCAGGCGGCATTGATTCACCGGTAGCGGCATACGAGCTCATGAAGCGCGGTCTGAAGGTAGAAGCCATACACTTCGCATCCCCGCCGTATACGTCTGAAAACGCCCGGCAGAAGGTACTGGACCTGGCTTCCATTGTCAGTATCCATCAGGGCAGCATGCGGGTTCATGTAGTGAATTTCACGGATCTGCAGCTGAAGATCTACGAGACAGCCGGTGACCCTTACGCTGTAACCCTGATGCGCAGGATGATGTTCCGGATCGCGGAAGAGACCGCCCGGAGGCACGGCTGCCTGGCTATCGCAACCGGTGAAAGCATCGGACAGGTTGCGTCCCAGACACTGGAATCCATGGTATGCATCAATGATGTTGTTCATATGCCGGTGCTCCGGCCTCTTGTCTGCATGGATAAGCTGGAGATCATCCGCATTGCCGGACAGATCGGCACCTATGAAACATCCATTCTGCCGTACCAGGACTGCTGCACCATCTTCGATCCGAAGAACCCGGTGACCAGGCCGTCCATTGAAAAAGCAGAAAGCTACGAAGCCCGTTTTGATTACCAGGCCCTGATCCAGGAATGCCTGGTGGATACAGAGACCATTACGATGTATCCAGACAGCAAGGAAGAGGAGGATTTCCTGTAAATATGTTCGGTGGTAAAGACAAGAATGTTGCGGACCGGTTCGAAGAAATCTTCCAGCAGGGGATGAACCAATCGGAGAGTGAGTTTCTGGACAGTCTGAACATCATTGTACGCATGGTGGAAGTCAATGATGCATACAGTACCGGAAAGAAACTGAAGATCTACGAAAGGCTGACACTGCTGGCAAACTGCTCACCTTCGGACAGATACAAGTACGCAAAGAAACTGAAGAGAATACTCTGAAAAAGCGGGAAACCGCTTTTCTTTTACCTGACCGAAGGTGAGCAGAATACTCCCTATAATAAAAAGGATCAGTGATTTCACTGATCCGTTATGGCTTTATGCTCCAGATGATAGACCACCACTTCTGCATTGCTCAGGAAGCGGATGTCCCGTTCCCTTGTACCTGTTCCGGTGGAGATGTCCAGCGTGAACCGGCCGTCTAAGATGTGCTTTCCCCGGAAGTACTGCAGCGCACCGTCATAGTTCAGCAGTGATCCGAAGATCCAGTATACCTGGCCGCCGTGGCTGTGGCCTGCCAGCATGTACTTGGTCAGGTCGGCCGGCACATAGACTGCGGTATCCGGAGTATGGCAGACTACGATCGAAAAGATCAAAGGAGAGATGTTCGCAAAGGAACCGGTAATGTCCGAATATCCGTTTACACCGTTCTCTATGCCGACGATGGCAATGGCTTCTCCACTGTCGTTGTGTATGGACTGGCTGCGGTTGTCGATGATCTCGAAATCGCCCAGATACAGTACTTCCTCCACCGGCCGGCGCATTTCAGGTGTATTGTCCGTATCACCGAGGATGGCAAACTTGCCGAGCGGTGCCTTGATCTGTGCCAAGCGTTCCGATACGGCATTCAGCTTCTCGGTATCCTGCGGACCGACGGTTTCGTCGAATACGTCGCCGCCGAAGATGACCACATCCGGAGCGACTTCATTGATGGTCTCCACCAGCTTGTCCATCCGCTCCTCATCCATGAACTGTCCGTAGTCCAGATCACTGAAGAACAGAACATCCACATTGTCCATGGATACCGGGATATACATGGAGGAAATGGTCTCGGTACGGACAACAAAGCGCCGCGGCGCCGTATAAAAGGCGTCGTACAGCAGTACGCCGCAGAAGAATGCCAGTATGCTCAGAACGATCAGTATTTTATGCCAGATCTTCATTCCTGTTTAATGATAGCACATCCAACCATCCTTGGTATGGTATAATCACGGTATGCTGAGTGATACCTGGCTGATCTGTGAAAGCTGCCTGTGGAAGGGAGGAACCCTGCGGAAGGACGCTGCAGTCTTCCTGCGCTTTCTTCATGACAATGACTGTTCGTTTGTCATACTGAGCGAAGATACGGTACGTACCCGCGAGGATCAGGCTGTCCTGTACATTGATCAAGGGCTTTCCTTTATCACCAAGGATGATATTTATACCAGTGTGCTTGCCGCCACGGACCGTATCACTGAAATGACCCCGGGACACCGTAATGCCGGCGTCATCGGCAGTGCAGGCCTGCGCTCAACGCTCAGGGAGGCAGGATTCTCCCTGGATACGGACCGTGCGGACTGGGTGTTCGTAGGCTATGACCGGGAAGCAGAGATCAATGATTTCAATTATGCACTGAGGCTGCTGCGCGGCGGCGCCCAGCTGATTGCGACGGATATGCGTCCGTACCGGGAAACGAAAAACGGTCCCGCTGTCGGGGCAGGATCGTTTGTCAGGCTGCTGGAATACGCTTCCGGAAAGAAGGCTGCCCAGGTATGCTTTCCTTCTCCGTTCATGGTGAAGGGAGCCGTCAACTGGCTCAGTACGACAATGGACCGGGCAGTACTGGTCGGCAGTGACCTGCAGCGCGAAATCAAATGCGGCAATGATGCAGGCATGACGACGGTCTATGTACCGGCTTCCATGGAAGAGGATCTCTTCGAAGAATCCGTCCGTCCTTCCTATGTTGTCGTGGATCTTTACGGTCTTCTCAGATAAGCACGGCAGTCTTCCAGGAACATCTCGCCCAATGCTCTCTGGCGCTCATCCTGCTGGATGCGCTCCGGATGCCACTGGACAGCGATGACGTTGTCCTTCTCCATGCCTTCAATCAGTCCATCATCGGACCAGGCACTGATGGTCCAGCCCTCCGGGGCTTTTTTTACTGCCTGATGATGGGAACTGCTGACCGGCGCACGTTCACCGAAGACGCTGTAGAGGCGCGTGCCTTCCACGAAGGTGCAGTCATGCAGGAAGCCGTTGACAGGAATGCTCGGGTCCTTGAACTGGTTGTGATTGTGGAAGGAAGGGTTGTATTTATGGATATCCTGCATCAGGGTACCGCCTTCGGCAACCGCAATGAGCTGATGGCCTCTGCAGATGCCGAGTACCGGTTTGCCGAGGGCGCGGAATGCTTTGTACAGATAAAGATCGGTCGCATCAATGCGGGGATCTGTCAGGGAACAGTCCGTGTTCTCTTCTCCGTACATGGCTGGATCCAGATCTTCGCCGCCGGTGATGATCAGACCGGTGCACAGTTCAGCGGCTGCAGCCGCTTCCTCTTCACTGCAGATGGGCATCATAACAGGAAGAGTATCTTCTCTTCTTACTAAATTGAAATAGGTGTACAGATCCTGGTAGACCTCCATGCCGAGGGGATTGATGGAAAAGCGCGGTGTAATTGCAATCATCATTCGTTTCATAGTTGTTCTCCGTTTTCTCTATTATAGCGTGCAGACGGCTGTTTGCACCGCTATGCGCAGAATGATATATTATTGAAAGAGTCCGGTCTTCAGCAGATGGACCGGTCAGGAGAAGGAGAAAGGAAGACGGCAATGCTCGTCTTTCTGTGTATGTTATGCATCAGTATCTGTGCGATCATGAGCTGCATCCCGGTGAAACGGTGTACCTGGACAGGGATCAGGCACACCATGCGCTGAACGTACTTCATCTGGATCATGAAGAGATCCGTCTGATATACAACGGCAGGGCATGGTATGCGCTTGGTTTCAAGGACGGGAAGGAGTTCGCTGCAGAAGTGCTCCGCGAGGATCCCCGGAAGAATGAACTCCCGGTGCGCGTAACACTCTGCATGGCACTGATCCGGCGTGAGAAGATGGAACTGGTCCTGCAGAAGGCTGCAGAGCTCGGTGCGTCCAGGATCGTACCTTTTGTGTCCTCCCGCTGTGTGGTGAAGGAAAAGAAGGAGCGCAGTGAACGCCAGGTACAGCGCTGGCAGAGCATTCTGGAAGAAGCCTCCAACCAGTGCAAGCGCAACCGGGTGCCTGTTCTGGAACCGACCGTGGATATCAGGGAACTCGGACAGTATCTGAGCACGGACGGCTTTGTCGGCTACGAGAATGTATTCGGAGAGAAGCCGATGCTGGGAGAGGCACTGCAGGGGAATGATACAACAGTGGTCATCGGTCCGGAAGGCGGGTTTTCCGCCAAGGAGATCGAAGAACTGGAAGCTGCGGGATACCGCACGGTCAGCTTCGGCAGCCGGATCCTGCGGGCGGAGACAGCGGCCATCTATGCCCTGAGCGTCATCGGTGATGATGCGGAAAGGAGGCAGCGCTGATGCGTTTTTCCGTTATCAACCTTGGCTGCAAGGTCAATGCGTATGAATGTGAAAGCGTGGCATCCATGCTGGAGGAAGCCGGGCATGTACGTGTTTTGAATGATGAAGCGCGGGATGCGACGGTGGTTTTTACCTGTGCGGTAACGAATACAGCAGCCCAGAAAAGCCGCCAGCAGATCCACCGCATCCGGCGCAGATACCCGGACAGCATCCTGGCAGTTGCCGGATGCTACGCCCAGATCGATCCGCAGGCCCTGAAGGATGCCGAAATCCTCGTCGGCAGCGCACACAAAAAGCGGATACCGGAGTATATCGAGCAGTACATCATGAAGCGGGAACCGATCATGGATGTTGAGAAGATCGAAGTGGTTCCTTTCGAAGATCTGGTACTGGACCATCTCGGCACCCACAGCCGGGTATACCTGAAGATACAGGATGGATGCAACCAGTTCTGTGCCTATTGTGTAATTCCCTATGCCAGGGGAAGGGAGCGCTCCATGGAACCGGAACGCGTCGTACAAGAAGCCAGGAAACTGTGTACGAAATACCAGGAAATCGTCCTGACCGGCATCCATACCGGCAGATACGGAAGGGAATACGGCGTTTCTCTGGCACAGATCATGAAAAGGATTCTGGCAGAAGCGCCGGAGACGTTCCGGCTGCGGATCTCTTCGATAGAGATCACGGAGATCGACGATGATCTGATTGCTCTGATGAAGGAAGACAGCCGGGTAGCACGCCATCTGCACATCCCCGTACAGGCCGGCTGTGACGCAACGCTGAAGCGGATGAACCGTCCGTACACAACGGATGAATTCTACAATCGCCTGCAGGAGATCCGCCGGTCTCTGCCGGATGTATCTGTTTCCACAGACCTGATTGTCGGCTTCCCGGGAGAGACTGAGGAGGAATTCCATTCCACCCTCGGCTTCCTGCGGAAGTGCGGGCTGTCCTTCCTGCACGTGTTCCCGTTCTCCCTGCGGGATGGTACGGCAGCGCAGCAGCTGCCTGATCATATTGCCCCGGCAATCAAGAAGCAGCGGGCAGCGGAAGCTGCAGCACTGTCGGAAGAACTGTACGACGATTACCGCAGGAAATGGACAGGCAGGGGTGTGGACGTGCTGGTGGAAAAGTGCGAAGATGGTATCAGCTACGGATATACATCGGAATATGTACCGGCAGCGGTGGAGGGAGAATACCCCGTCGGCCGGATCGTACACGCCCATGCCGTGGATACGAAGGATCATCGTTTGATCTGTACAGGAGTGAGCTATGAAGCTGAGTGAACTGTTTGAAAATGTACCTGACATAGAGATCAGGAGCCTGATGGCGGACAGCCGGACCAAACGCCCGGATTCCATCTTTTTCTGCGTCAAGGGTATGATGTTTGATGGTCACCGTTTTGTGGAACAGGCTATAGAGAACGGTGCGAAGGTCATCATTCATTCCGAGACGATTGAGCGGACCCATGAAGATGTCGTGTATATCAAAGTGCGGGATGTCGTGGATGTCTTCAACAAGGTGGCGGATGCTTTCTACGGCTATCCGTCCCATACACTGCTTATGTTCGGTGTAACCGGCACCAACGGCAAGAGCTCCATTGCGAGCATCATCCGGAATCTGATGAGCAATATCCGTCCGACCGGCTATGTGGGTACAATCTCCATTGAATACGGCAATGTCAAGCTGCCTCCGCTGCTGACAACCCCGGATATTGATGATCTGCACGGAATCCTCCATGATATGGTCGATGCCGGCATCCGGGCCTGTGCGCTGGAGGTTTCCTCCATCGGCATTGAACAGGGCAGGGTGGATTCCATTGATTTCGATGTCGGTATCTTCACCAACCTGACCCATGACCATCTGGATTACCACGGAACCATGGACAACTACTTCCGGGCGAAGAAGAAATTCTTCGACCGTCTGAAGGAGAGCGCCGTCGCAGTAACGAACGCGGACGATCCGTACGGCATGAAGATGGTGGAGGACTGCCGGTGCAAGGTTGTGACCTACGGAATAGACAAGCCGGCGGACTACCAGATCCTGCGCTACCAGCTGATGGCTGACAGGACGGTATTCACACTTCGATGCAACGGCATAGACTATGAACTGGAGACCAATCTTGTCGCAAAGTTCAATCTGTACAATCTGCTCGGTGTCATTGCAGCACTGAACCAGAAAGGTGTATCCATCACCCAGATGGTGCCCTGGCTCAGGACCATTCCTCAGGTGGAAGGCCGTGTAGAGCGCATTGATCTCGGCCAGCCGTTCAACATCATCGTTGACTTCGCACATACACCGGACGGCATTGAACAGCTCTGCCGCTTCGCTTCGGAGATCACACCCAAGACCAGGCGGATCATTGCGATCACCGGCAGCGCCGGAAAGCGTGATACAGCCAAGCGTCCGGTCTTCGGGCAGCTGCTGGACAAATACGCAGATCTGATCATCCTGACGGAAGATGACCCGCGCAACGAGAAAGCGCTCGATATATGCAATGAGATCGCATCCGGCATCAGCCGCAAGCCCTATGTCATCATTGAAGACCGTGCACAGGCCATCATACAGGCTGTAGAGCTAGCAGATGCGAAGGATACGATCCTCGTCCTGGGCAAGGGAGATGAGAAGTTCATCTACCGGGAATTCGGCAGAGAACCGTATGAAGGGGACGATGATATCGCCCGTGATGCACTGAGAAAATACCGCAGTGAAGAACTGCAGAAGGAGAATGAAGATGAAGCGCAGTAAATACATTGACCATACTCTGCTGAAGGCGGACGCAAAGGAAGCGGATATCCGCACATTGTGCAGGGAAGCCATCGACTATGATTTCATGTCCGTATGCATCAATCCCTGCTGGATTCCGCTGGCAAAGGAAGAACTGAAGGACAGCGGTGTACTGGTATGCACTGTAATCGGCTTCCCGCTCGGTGCGATGCGTACGGAAGCGAAGGTCTTTGAGGCAGCGGACGCAGTGCGTGCCGGTGCGGATGAAGTGGATATGGTTGTCAATATTGCCAAGGTCAAGGATCATGATGAAGCCTATGTCACGGAAGAGATCCGCAGGATCAAGGAAGCTGCAGGCAACTGTGTGCTGAAGGTCATTATTGAAACCTGCCTGCTCACGGATGAAGAGAAGATCTTTGCCTGCCGGTGTGCAAAGAATGCCGGTGCAGACTTCGTCAAGACCTCGACCGGATTCTCTACTGCCGGCGCAACGGCAGCTGATGTCAGGCTGATGAAGGAAACGGTCGGTGAAGGCGTCAAGGTCAAGGCAGCCGGCGGTGTCAGAACCAAGGAAGACATGGATGAAATGATTGCGGCGGGAGCGGAGAGGATCGGAACCAGCCGCGGCAAGGACCTGATGTAAAGCGGTTGCTTTTTGAAAAACGGTCTGCTATGATAGACATGCTGTGTGAAGAAAGGGGGGAGATTCGGAAATGGCACGGGTTGTCGTAAAGGAAAACGAAAATCTGGATGATGCGCTGCGCAGATTCAAGCGTCAGGTATCCCGTAACGGTACCCTCGCGGAAGCACGCAAGAGAGAGTACTACGTAAAGCCGGGCGTCAAGCGCAAGCTGAAGAGTGAAGCTGCACGCAAGGCGAGAAAGCGCAGAAAGTAAGAAGAAGCGATATGCTTCTTTTTTCTTTCTCTATGCATTACAATGGTTCCGTAGGGGGAATTCTGCCTTGGAAGAAACAAAAAACATTAGCCTGAACGGTATGACGGCGCTTCAGGCCATCAGCCTGATCGGAACGGAAGACAGGAACCTGAAGACACTGTCCGACTGTTTCGGAAAGGAAATATCATTCCGTGACAATACATTCACGGTACAGAACTGTGATGATGTGATCTGCAGACAGATCACGGATGTCATCCATGCATTGTATGAAGTAGCGAAGAAGAACCAGCCGGTGACGGAGCAGGATGTCATCTATGCCTGCCGGCTGGTATCCAAAAGCGAAGAAGTCGGGTTTGAAGAACTCGGGAACACCGTCATCGGCAGAACCCTGACAGGCAAGACCATTGCGCCCAAGACAAAGGGACAGCTTGCGTTCGTACGCGCGATGGAACAGAAGTCCATCGTATTCGCCATCGGTCCGGCAGGCACCGGAAAGACCTACCTGGCGGTCATCAAGGCCGTCAGTTCCCTGAAGAAGGGAGAGGTCAAGCGGATTGTGCTGACCAGGCCGGCAGTGGAAGCCGGAGAGAACCTGGGTTTCCTCCCCGGAGATATGAAGGAGAAAGTAGACCCGTATCTTACACCGCTGTACGATGCCCTGCATGACATGCTCGGAGTCGAACAGACGGAAAAACTGATCGAGAAGGGAACGATCGAGATTGCTCCGCTGGCCTTCATGAGAGGCCGTACACTGGATGATTCCTTCGTCATCCTGGATGAAGCGCAGAACACGACACCCGCCCAGATGAAGATGTTCCTGACCAGGCTCGGCTTCCGTTCCAGGATGGTCATTACAGGCGATGTAACCCAGATCGATCTGAAAATCGGTACAAAGAGCGGACTGATCGATGCGGCAGAGATCCTCGGCGGCATCGATGAAATCACCATCCTTCATCTGACCAGTGATGATGTCGTCCGCCATCCGCTCGTACAGAAGATTATAGAGAAATACGAGAAGAGCCGCTAAGCATCCGCACGGATGCTTTTTCAAGCACAGAAAGGTATAATCGGAATATGGAGATCACACTCATCAACCGGACAAATACAGATGCAGACGCATTCCTGCCGCTGTTCATGAAGATCGCAGACCATGCGGAAACGATACTGAAGCTGGCGGATGACCTGCAGATATCGGTTACTTTCGTACGTTCACGGACGATGCATACCATCAACCGTGATTACCGGGGGATCGACCGTCCGACGGATGTCATCAGCTTCGCTGTACAGGATGAAGGTTTCATCCTGCCGGAGGAGATGAAGGATCTCGGAGATCTGTTCATCAACGTAGACTATGCCAAACGCCAGGCCAGAGCCTACGGACACAGCTATGAGCGGGAGACAGGCTTCCTGTTTACACACGGACTGCTGCACTGTCTCGGCTATGATCATATGACGGAAGAAGAGGAAGCGGAAATGTTCGCATTGCAGGATAGGATCCTGGATCCCATACTGCCCAGAGGAGGTACAAATGGACCGGAAAGCATTGATTGAAGAAGCGTTCAAAGCGCTGGAGAATTCCTATTCACCTTATTCGAATTTCAAGGTAGGCGCCTGTATCCTGTGCAGGGACGGTACATTGTTCTACGGTACGAATATTGAGAATGCGTCCTATCCCGTTACCAACTGTGCAGAGCGCAGCGCAGTGTTCGCCTGCTACTCCAGAGGATACCGGGAGAAGGACATCGAGGCGATTGCCATTGTATCGAACGGTGCACGCATTTCTGCACCGTGCGGAGCCTGCCGGCAGGTACTCTGCGAACTGCTGGAGCCGCAGACGCCGATCTATCTGTCCAACGGAACAGAAGAAATGGAGACCAATATCCAGCGCCTTCTGCCGATGCAGTTCAACAGGAAAGATGTGCTCGGATGAAGAGCGGATTTGTAGCGCTGGTCGGACGGCCCAATGCCGGCAAGAGTACACTGCTGAATGCATTGATGAAGCAGAAGGTCGCGATTGTATCGGATAAGCCGCAGACAACACGCAGTGAGATCCGGGGCATTCTGAACCTGGAGGATGCCCAGATCGTATTTACGGATACGCCCGGGATCCACAAGCCGGAGCATCTTCTGGGCAGCCGGATGAACAAGGAAGCTTCCAATGTTATGCAGGGTGTAGATCTGATCTATCTCGTGAGTGACGGTTCTGTACCGTTTTCACGCGGGGATGAATATGTTCTGCGGATGGTCAAGCAGTCCGGCATACCGGCGTTCCTGATCTTCAACAAGATCGACCGAATGAAGAAGGAAGATGTACTGCACTACCTGGAGCTGTGGCAGAAGAAGCATGATTTCGCAGAGTTCTTCCCGGTATCTGCTTTGAAGCAGGACAGCTATGAAGACCTCATCAGGACAACACTGGAATACCTGCCGGAAGGGGAGCCGTTCTATCCAAGAGAAACGCTTACGGATGCCGGAATCCGTTTCCGGATCGGTGAGATTATCCGGGAGAAGATTCTGATGTGTACGGAAGAAGAAGTCCCGCACGCTTCAGCAGTCTATGTAGAAACACTGAAGACGAAGAAGGAAAGCGCAGAAGTCGGTGCATTGATTCTCGTGGAGAAGCAGGGCCAGAAGGGCATTATGATCGGGAAGCAGGGTACTATGCTCAAGAAGATCGGCACGATGGCGCGCCCCGAGATCGAAGCGCTTCTGGGGAAAAGGGTGTATCTGTCTTTGTATGTCCGGGTGGAAGAAGAATGGCGCGACCGGGATAAACTGATTACAGAATACGGATACGGAAACATCGATGAATGACAGAACGGACGGAATTGTCCTGAAACAGAGCGATTATAGGGACAGCGCTGTACTCCTGCAGGTACTGACCAGGGAGTACGGCCTGCTTTCCTTTACCGCCAAAGGAGCGAGGAAGCTTACCAGCCACAATGCGCTGCATATACTGCCCTTTACAGAGTCGGAGTTCCTGTTCGACTACAAAGAGGGGAGAACCCTGTTTCCTCTCAAGAGTTCCCATACCGGGAAGATGTTCCGCCATGTTCATGAAGATCTGGAGGCCGGAGCAGCTGCCGGTGTCATGGGGGAACTCCTCACCAGGGTCATGGATACCGAGCAGGACGATTCCGTGTATGACCTCCTGCTGGACGCACTGGAACTGCTCGAGAAAGGAGCAGACAGCGCTCTGGTGCTCGATGTTTTCCTGGCAAGAATGCTCAGCATCCTCGGTACAGCGCCGCAGGTGGACTGCTGTGCCGTGACCGGTGATACCCGGGTCGCAGCCATCAGTGTCCGCGACGGTGGATTCATCAGTGAATCCGTAGCCAGAAGCGAGGGGATTCCCTTGTCCTCCCGGGAGGATCTGCGCGCATTCCGGCTGATCAACCATGCGTCCATGAAGGACTATGATATCCTTGCGGATTACGTCGAGGATGGACTGTCCGCACTGCATGTTCTGAGTGCTTTCCTGCGGGAATTCCTCAGCACGGACCT
>JAEEYJ010000082.1 GCA_016291725.1 Solobacterium sp. | reverse complement strand
GAACCGCTGCACTTCCTTGCCGTATCTTCCTGCCCTAGCATCTCTCTGCACTTCCCGGTATACGGTCGGATACGCAAAGCCGATGCCTTCCAGTCCGCTTGCGCGGTAGCCGCATTTTCTGCATTCATATACTGATCCATAACCCATGATTCTGTCCTCCTTTTCGTTTCTCCGCTTCTATTGTACCGGCTTAAAGAGACAGAAAAGGTCGCCCGGGAAGCGACCTGTTAGTATATTTGCAAATACTATTCCGGTCTGCCGTAGACTGTCATATCCACTCCGGTGTCCCTCACCAGAATGGTGTCCGGCATATGCCACAGCTTTGCGGTCACATACACATCCCCCGCTGCACCGCCGATATTTCCGGCCAGCAGGAACCAGATAACCCAGAACCATGATCTGGGTACGAGGAATGCCAGGAACCCGAAGACGATGCCCCAGACAATCAACGGTGCCAGTGCAATGCAGCGGTAGGCGGTCTTGTCAAACCAGTCCTCACGGCTGCCGGCAAACGCATACAGTCCGGTAAAGCCGAACACGACCTTGCCGCCGCCGACCGCCTTCATCACAGCCGCATGGGTCAGCTCATGCATGACCATATACGCAATATAGCCGAGAATCATCACCGCGAAGCGCAGGAAGACAGCGCTCACCGGACTCATATCCAGGAACTCTGTATACGGTACAATGAAATGCCCGGCTACAAGCACCAGTATGTTGACAATCCCGGCACCGACATTGATCTTCAGTGCTGTGCTTCTGTCCGACTGCATGTTGATCTGCAGTATTTCCCGGTATCCTCCCGGAAGGGTTTGATAGGCTTTCATGTTTTCTCCTGCAGTATGGATTGTACCATAGATGACGCAATCATCCGAACAGAGCTGCTGCTGCCTTTTCCAGATCCATCCTTTCCTGGACATCATCGTACCCGCTCTCTTTGTCATCAATGCCTTTCATTACATCAATGGAAAACAAACCATCATGGTTGCAGTAGAACAGGATCTTCTTCACTCCGTTCATTCTGAACCGGGCATGCGCTTCTCCTTCCGGATAGAGCTTTACCAGCTGCAATGCGTCCGGTGATACCGCAGCCGCAAAGGAGATGTAGTGTTTCTTGGTCATTTCATGCTCGATCCTGGCATAATAATCACCCTCTACGCGTTCAATGAAGATCTTGTGGTTTTCATCCGTAGGCTCTGCTTCCAGCGGTTCCAGCTGTACCCCGTGGCAGTGGATGACGGCCTTTCCCATACTGTGGACCACATTTCCGCAGACAGGACATACATAGAATTCCGAGCGCATCATGTTGGCGGATACATTGGCATTGCGGACCGTATTCCCGGAGATCAGTTCCGTTACGGAAATCCGGAAGGCTGCCGTAATCGGTTCCAGAAGCGTGATGTCCGGATATCCCTTTCCATTCTCCCATTTTGATACTGTTTTATCGCTAACACCGATCTTCGCTGCAAACTGTGTTTGCGTCATTCTGTTCTTTGTACGCAGCTCCTTGATGACGGCACCTGTGACATATTGGTTCATCTTCTGCATCCACCTCCCTGTAAATAGATTGTATACGGTACGCTGCAGTCCTGGTATCTACGGAAAGTAGAGCTGCGGGCATGGAAAAGGAAGGCCTGTGGCAGCCTTCCTGATCTTGTTTATGCCAGTTCCTTCTGGTGCTCTACGTTGTAGGCGTGCTCTTCCTTGATTTCCTTCAGCACTTCCGGCTGCAGGATCAGATCCAGTGCGGTATTCGCCAGGACCTTGGCTGCCAGGACAATGAAGGCAAGACCCTTTTCGGAACAGGAAGCTTCCACCATTCCCTGGGAGTGTCCCGGGACTTCCGTGTCGGTGATGGAGATCATCGGCTGGATGCACGGTACTGCCTGCGAAACATTGCCGACATCGCTGGAGCCGGGCATGGTTGTGAATACCTGCGGCTCGGAATGATACCCGAGTTCATTGAAGTTCTTTTCGTACAGTGCATCGAACTTCGGTGCCAGCACGACATTCTCCACCAGGTTCTGGTACAGCTTCATGCTGGACTTTGTACCGGTCTGCAGGCCTGCACCTTCCACGATCTTCTCGATCTTCGCATAAACATCGTTCAAAGTATCCATGGACGCTGCCCGGATATAGAACTTGGACTTGGTATACTCCGGAATGACGTTCGGCGCTGTTCCACCATCGGTGATGATGCCGTGGATCCGGACATCGGTAGTCAGCTGCTGCCGGAGCAGTGCGATGGCGTTGAATACGAGGATCTGCGCATCAAGAGCGTTCAGTCCCATGTGCGGAACCGCGGCCGCGTGCGCCGGACGTCCCCAGAACTCAATGTCCACCGGGGCGTTGGCCAGCAGTTTGGTGGTCAGTGTATTCGTCGGTGAGCTGCCCGGGTGCGCGCACAGAGCTGCGTCTACATCCTTGAAATAGCCTTCACGTACAAAGCTTCCCTTGGCGCTGCCCATTTCGCCGCCTTCTTCTCCCGGTGTACCGTAGACACGTACTTCACCGCCGGTTTCATCAATGATGCTTTTGAGCGCTGCACCGGCCAATGCCGAAGCTGCACCGAAGAGATTGTGTCCGCACCCGTGGCCGAGGCCTGCCAGGGCGTCATATTCAGCCAGGAACACAAGCACCGGCCCCGGCTTTCCCGATGTGTAGGATGCCGCAAAGCCTGTACGGTGTCCTGCGGCAGGCATTTCAATCGTAAAGCCTTCTGCAGCGAGCTGCTTGGTGAGTGTTTCCGCGGCGAAGAATTCGTAGTTGCTAACTTCCGGCTTTGCGTGGATCTGCAGGGCGATGTTCTTGTATACATCACTGTGCGCATCCACAAACGCTGCCATTCTTTCTTTCAGTTCATGCATAGATGATTCTCCTTATGGCAGATATTATAATCGAACTGCAATGCCGGTGTACACGCTGCCGTTCACTGCCGGCCATGATCTGTATCTGAATTTTCCCAAGGATTTTCATTGCACGTCATTTCTTTCATTTTCTTCCGATATGCTGACCTCTTCAAAAAGATCCTCGCACATCAGGAACGGTACTTCTGCTTCGGACATGATCTGGTACAGTCCCAGCTGTTCATCGTAGTCTGTGACTTCGTAAATATGCCCCGGCTGATAGACAATGGTATCTTCTCCGATATAGCGGACAAATGCTCCGATTTTCATAATCATTCCACCTTTCTTCTGCAGCTGTACTGTATACCTGCAGGGTGCTGCTGTGTATCAAGCAGTGCTTAAGCCGGCAGAAAGATAAAAAGCACTCTTCAGAGTGCTTCCGGTGTTCCGGTTTTCAGAGCAGTGCCTTCTTTGCACCGGTGTATCCGGTACAGCTACGCTTCTTCCGCCCTGGATTCCTTCAGTGCTTTCCGCAGCTCGATCATTGTCTCGCCTGCACAGATCAGCAGGAATCCTGCCACCAGCAGTCCGACCGTCTTTCTGTCCAGATACTTCTTCATCCATTCCGGTTTATTCCACGTCATTTTCCTTTTCTCCCTACCGCTTCATTTCAATGCTGTATTCGTCGGTTCCTTCTTCGTTCTTCCTTGCGCCGGTCTCCTTGAAGCCATGCGCTGCATAGAAGCGCCTCGCTCCGGCATTCTTCTCCAGGACCCACAGAAAACGGCATCCTTCCGCTATGGCATAATCCAGCAGCTTTCCGCCGATTCCCTGCCCGGCAAAGAAACTGTCTACATACAGTTCGACGATTTCTTCTCCGTCGATATGAATGAACCCTTTGACGAATTCATCATCATATACCTGGATTCCTTTCAGGCTGTCCGGGTTGCTGATGTACTCCAGTGCAAGCGGATAGACCTGCATCTCACCGAAGGATACACTGTCATCGTTGAAGATCGTTCTGTAATTCATCCGTTTGGTGAAAACCGATATTTCAGCGATTCTTGAAGCGTCTTCCACTGTTGCTTGTCTGATCATTTCCTCTTCCTCGCTTTCCGTTGCGTCAGGCGGCAGGCATGGACTTGGATGCAATCACGTTCGCTCCTGTACCCAGTACGTTCTCAATGAGCACCTGCTCAAAGGATACCGGCGCTTTGACAACGGTACTGCGGATGATTTCCATCACTTCATCCACGGAGGCCAGGGGAATCTCCCTGTCCGTCGTTACCGGCAGCACCCGGTACGGACAACCGGTGATTCTGACGGTGGAGGTCAGGATCCGCATGGGACAGACGGCTTCCTGTCTGGCATACTGCTCTCCGACAGGACAGGTATTGCCGGTGATGGTACGGATTTCATCCCCTTCCATCTCTACATTGATCCGGCAGCCGGCGGGGCAGCCGACACAGGTCAGTACTTTATTCGTCATGGCTCACTGCCTCCATTTCAAACGTAATGTCTCCGTCAATGTCCGCCAGCTGCTTCGCCGTGAACATCATCCGTTCCATCACACTGGGCACCAGGTATTTCTTCTTTACCTGCCTCAGAACGCGTTCACCGCAGCGTACGGTGATGACTGCTTCATCCACCGGCTCATTGATCCGGAAGAAGAACTCAACGGTTTTGTCGATATTGTGCGGGTGGATGCGGTTGGGCACAGTATAGAGTACACCTTTGCCCGGCATGACCCGGCATTCCTTCTCCTGCGGCTTTCCGTTCTTCAGGTAGTGCACCGCACCCATCGCAGCCCTCTGGGCCTGGAGCGTTACGTAGTCCACCAGATCATGGACATGCAGGCCGTTGCCGCAGGCAAAGAATCCCTCGATGCTGCACATGTAGTTCTCATCCACGGACGGTCCCTTGATGCGCGGGTCCATTGCGATCCCGGCTTCATCGCCCAGGTGATTCTCCGGAATCAGACCGACGCTCAGCAGCAGTGTATCGACATCAAAGTACATTTCCGTTCCTTTGATGGGGCGCAGCTTTTCATCCACCTTCGATACTTCGATGCGCTCCAGCCGGTCCTTGCCGTAGATGTTGGTAACGGTATGGCTCAGATACAGCGGGATATCATAGTCTTCCAGGCACTGCTTGATGTTCCGGGGAAGACCGTTGGAATACGGCATGATCTCTGCAACACCGTAGACCTTTGCGCCTTCCAGCATCATTCTTCTTGCCATGATCAGACCGATATCGCCCGAGCCCAGGATGAACACCCTGCTGCCGACCTGATAGCCGTCAATGTTCAGATAGCGCTGTGCCTGCCCTGCGGTATAGACGCCTGCCGGACGCTGGCCGGGAATGGCCAGTGCGCCGCGGTTCCTTTCGTAGCAGCCTACCGCAAGTATGATTGCGTCCGCCTGGATCGTTACATATCCCTCCTGCGGATTGACATATTCAATCGTCCGGTCTTCATGGATATGTGTGACCATCGTCTTCAGCTTGATGTTCAGCCCCACTTCCTCAGCCCGCACCTTGAAGCGTTCTGCGTAGGCCGGTCCGCTCATCTGTTCCTTGAATGTATGCAGGCCGAATCCATTGTGTATGCACTGGTTCAGGATTCCGCCGACCATATCATCCTTTTCGATGACAAGCACATCTTCGATTCCGTTTTCCTTCAAGGTGATTCCGGCCGCAAGCCCTGCACTGCCGCCGCCGATCACCACTGCACTGTACTTCTTCATCATCGGTTCTCCCTTATCAGTATGTGGGAATCCGGAGCGTCCAGAACAACTTCCGTCATCGGAATGCCCAGTTCCCTGGAAAGGATGGCCAGTACCTTCGGCTCACAGAAGCCGCCCTGGCATCTGCCCATTCCCGGGCGTACACGCTTCTTGACACCCTTGACCGTACGGGCGCCGCACGGACGGTTGATGCAGTCCACGACCTCGCCTTCACTGATCTGTTCACAGCGGCACACAATGTTCGCGTAGCGCGGATCTTTGCGGATCATCTCCGTCCGTTCTTCTTCGCTCAGTTCGCTCATCACCACCGGGCGCTCTCTTGTCATGACAGCGTCTTCGTTGATTTCCAGCGCTGTCCTGGGACGGATGAGGTTATCAATGGCGTATTCCACGATTGCCGGAGCACTCGCTAGACCGGGTGATTCGATGCCCGCGATGTTGATGAATCCCGGAGCGTCCTTCGCTTCTTCAATGATGAAGTCCCCTCTCGATCCGGACGGACGAAGACCTGCGAATGTACGGATGGACATGTTCAGCGGGATGTTCTTCAGCGTCTTGGTGATGTTCTCCCGGACATAGGCCAGACCCTCCGCTGTCGTAGTGATCTCCGGATCACTGAAGTCGCTGTTCGGTCCGATCAGCGTATTGCCGTATACCGTAGGCACTGCAAGAACGCCCTTTCCCTTTGCGGAAGGTACAGGGAAAACAATGTGCTTCACAAAATGCACGGTATTGTCCAGTACATAGTACTCGCCTTTGCGCGGCCTGATCTCGAAGTCGGGTGTTCCGACCATGGCATAGAGTTCATCCGCAAAGATACCGGCACAGTTGATGATCATCTTCGTATCAAAATCCCGGTCCTTTGTGTGGACCACATAACCGGTTTCCGTCCGGTCGATGCCTGTGCACGCATGGTTCAGATACAGTTCCGTACCGTTCTTCACAGCCGTTTCCGCTGCAGCGATGGCTACTTCCCACGGGTAGATGACGCAGGTCGTCGGAAAATCCAGCACCTTTGTTACATGATCGCTCAGGTTGGGCTCCTGGATATGGGCTTCTTCATTGCTCAGCCAGGCATACTCAATCCCCCGCCTCTCAGCCCGGTCCGCCAGAATCTCCAGATGCGCTTCTTCCTCTTCTCCGCAGGCAGCGATATACGCACCGGTCTGCTTGATCCGGCAGCCGAGCTCCCTGCACAGCTGCGGATACATCTCCGCACCCTTGACATTCAGCAAAGCCTTCAGGGTACCGTCCTCCGGGTCATAGCCGGTATGAACGATGGCGGAATTGGCCATGGATGTCTCGTTCGCCACGTCGCTTTCTTTATCGATCAGCGCAGTCTTCAGCCGGTACCGGGACAGTTCCCTTGCCATCAGGGTACCGATGATGCCTGCACCGACAATCACAATATCGTACATCGTTTCTTCACGCTCCCTACTATCCTTCTGTATTCTCAGCCGGCGGTTCTTCCGGCGGTGTATCCGTCGGCTCCGGCGGTGTTTCTGTACCGCATCCTTCTGTCAGCTGCGGAATGGTTTCTGTATAGGTTGCCCCACAGACCGGACAGATCCAGGTAATTGAGCCGGGGGATGCACAGGACGCATCCACTCTGCCGTTCTCCTGCCAGCTGTGTGCACCCGTTGCCGGGATTGCTTCAGTGTAGCTGTCCCCGCAGGAACAGGTATAGGTCATCACACCCGGCGCACCGCAGGTCGCCGCCTGTGTCACTGCACTTGTATAGCTGTGCGTGTGGGCCGGTGTTTCCGTCGGTTCCGGACTGGTTGTCGGTTCCGGTGCCGTTGTAGGCTCCGGGCTGTCTGTCGGAGCAGGACTGTCTGTTGGTTCAGGGCTTTCTGCAGCCTGTGCCTTCGCCACGGTAACGGTGATCGTACTGCCTTCTTCCACACTCTGCCCTGCCGCTGCACTCTGTTCCAGCACTGTACCGGCCGGCTGTGTGCTCTCTGCGTACACGATTGTAACCTTGATGCCGGTCTGGGCTTCCCACGCTTTTGCTTCGCTTTCCGTCGCAAATGCAGGTACGGTGAAAACCGCCTTGGTCTTTACCGTAACCTTGATTGTCTGGCCTTCCTTGATTTCCGATCCTGCGCCGGGAGACAGGCTCTGGATCTGTGCTGTATCCTTCGCGTCAGAAGGATTGACAGAGATCATGATTCCCTTGTCCTTTGCCCAGGAACGCAGCTCACCCAGCGTCTTAACACTCGGCACCGTATAGCTCTGCGGCTCCGGTGTTTCCGAAGGTGCAGGTTCTTCCGTGAACTCTTCGTTGTTCAGCGGGTTGACCTTGATCAGATCCGGCACAACACCGTAGACGGCCGGAATGGCAGACAGCGGCTTCGGACGGTCATCCTCCGTAATCCAGGCATGTGTACGGATGTAGCTGAACAATGTAATCAGACCCTGTCTGCTCAGATGCAGGCCGTCCTTGTCCATCATGCCTTCCCTGGCAAATCCGGTCCGCGGATCCTTCAGCGCTTCGGCAGTGTTCAGATACTTCCAGTCATTCTCTTCGCACATCCTGACAATGGCTTTGTTGTAGGCGTCGATCTGTGTCATGGATACGTTGGTATAGTCGCGTACCCTGGACACCGGCGGGATGGACGCAACGATGATGTCCACCGAGGGATAGGCTTTCTGTATGGCCAGGATCTGCTGGGTATAGCGCTGGGCGAACCCTTCCGCTTCCTTCGAGGATCCGTAGAGATTATTCGTACCGAACATGATAATGACCCGTTCCGGCTGCAGGATGGCTACGGAGCGCGGTATGGTGAACGTACCCGTGGAGAACTGCATGCACGGCAAGGACGCGATCGCATCCACGCCCATGCCGACGACACCGATGGTATTCTTTATGGTTGTGAACGCTGTTTTGTCATCATCGGAAAGGAAGCGCAGGAAGCGGGCGGTATTGGAATCACCGAGGAAAAGCGTGGAGTCAATGTACTCCCTGCCGGCATCCTCTGTTTCCGCCAGGATGGTGCCGTCATATTCATCCGCGTTGATAATACCTTCCGAAGCATCGTATTCCTGATCATCCACCTCTGCGGTGGGCTCCGGTTCTTCAACCGGCTTCTGCGGCTGATGCAGGACAAAAATGCCCAGTACAGCCAGTGCCAGTACCAGCACTGCCGCAATGAACACTTTCCTGTTCAGCATTTCTGATATCTTCTTTTTCTGTTTTTCCATGTTCTGCATTCCATTTTACAACGGAATGCGGTTTTTCTGAAGACGGTTCAACTGTTCAAATT
The DNA here is from genome assembly GCA_016291725.1 of Solobacterium sp. Lineage (GTDB taxonomy): Bacteria > Bacillota_I > Bacilli_A > Erysipelotrichales > Erysipelotrichaceae > Bulleidia. The sequence goes on along the minus strand of JAEEYJ010000082.1, from coordinate 90 downwards.
CACTCTTGCGCTTTTCCCGGGATATGCTATTATGTTTATGCTAAATGCAGAAATACCCAAGTGGTTGAAGGGGCAGGCTTGGAAAGCTTG
>JAEEYJ010000081.1 GCA_016291725.1 Solobacterium sp. | reverse complement strand
TCTTCCGTGACTTCCGGCTTTTCCACAACAATCCCCAGGATATTCAACATTTTTTCCACAGCGTTGCGGTACTTTTCCACAGCTGTGTAATCGATCTCCCGCTGACGAAGTGCTGTATTCAACTTCTTGACGGTTTCGAAGATGACCTGGTAGGCGTTCGGTGTATTCATATCGTCATTCATCTGCTCAATGAACGCGTCCCAGGACTCCTGGTCAAACGCATCACCGTAGGTGACGCCGGCAAACGCAGCCTTCAGGTCAGCCTGGCGTACCGGAGTGAGTACCCGGTCCAGTTCCTTGCGGGCGGTCTCGATCGTCTCATCGCTGAAGTTCAGTTCCTTGCGGTAATGGACAGAGCTCATCAGCCATCTGGTCAGGTTCGTTCCCAGCTTTGCGGCAACATCCATCGCCCACAGTACATTGCCCAGGGACTTGGACATCTTTTCACCGTTGATGTTGATCATTGCGTTGTGCATCCAGTAGTTTGCCAGATCTTCATTGTGCAGTGCTTCATGCTGGGCAGACTCGTTCTCATGATGCGGGAAGCGCAGGTCCATTCCGCCGCCGTGGATATCGATCGGACCGCCGAAGTTCTCGTTGATCATGACGACGCACTCTGTATGCCATCCCGGGCGTCCCGGTCCCCACGGGCTGTCCCACTTGATGCCCTTGTCCGTCTTCTTCCAGAGAACGAAATCATACGGGTTGCGCTTCAGTTCATTCTCTTCAATACGGGCGCCGGCTTCCAGGTAATCCAGCTTCTGGTGGCTGATCTGGCCGTAGGTAGGCACGGAATCCACGGAGAAGTAGACATCATTGTCCACGATGTACGCATGGCCGCTCTTGACCAGTTCATCGACGAACTCAATGATTCCGTCCATGGTCTCTGTAACCCTCGGTGTGATGTCCGGCATTTCTACATTCAGCTGATGGCGCAGATCGTTGTACGCCTTGATATAACGTTCGGAGATTTCGTTCTCGCTGACGCCTTCCTCGGCAGCCTTGTTGATGATCTTATCGTCGACATCCGTAAAGTTGGAAGCGTACTTCACTTTGTATCCTTCCGCTTCCAGCAGGCGCTTGAATACATCGAATACGATCATCGGCCGGGCATTGCCGATATGCGCATAGTTGTAGACGGTCGGACCGCAGATGTACATGCTGACCTGACCTTCTGTCTTCGGTTTGAACTCTTCTGTTTTCAATGTCTTTGAATTATAGACTTTAATCATATTCCCTTTATCCTCTTTTCCTAAAAAAAGCGCCCTGTCAAAAAGACGCTTCTGCGTGGTTCCACTTTTCTTGCTTCTCGAATACGTAACGTGTATGATGCGTCCGGCCCTACATTATCGGACCAGCCCTCCCGGATGCATTCATTTCCTTCTGGTGCAGGTACTCCCACCGATCCATACCCTTCTCTTGGCACTGTACAGGAAACTACTTGTTCCGTTCATCGGTTTTCCATTCCGTTGTTTCAGCCCGTGTGCAGATTTCAGGCCTCGTTCTCTCTTTCGATCTTCATTGCGATGACCTTTTTGCAGAGTTCTGTAAAACTGTCAGTCGCAATCGGTTTGTCTGTCAGACCCTTCTTCAGCTTTCTCAGAAAGCTGAGCATTACAATGATGATGAAGAAGTTTACGGACAGGAGAACAAACCACCAGCCCCTGGTATTGAAGAAACCGGAGTCGACCAAGGCATCCACGTCTCCACAGCCGGGCAGCGTACAGATGCACAGCATAACCATGGCAGTGAACAGCACCATTTTCTTTTTCATGCAGACTGCCTCCTTTTTCTGACTTTTATAATCATAACAGATTCCTACGCTTCCGTCTCATCCAAATAGAAAGAATAGATGGAATCACCGACCCGGACCCAGTCATCCAGGCGGCTCATCCAGATATAGTCGTTTTCACTGAGAATATGCTTCTGCAGCAGACGGATGAGATCCTCTTCCGTATACGGACCGAAGTTCTCCTCCCCGCCCTTGCTGTAATACCAGATCCTATCCATTGTCTGCCTCCTCGTCCGGGCTTTCCGTCGGTTCAGGGCTCTCCATCGGCTCCGGACTGTCCGTAGGCTCGGGGCTCTCCGTCGGTTCCGGACTGTCCGTCGGCTCCGGCTGATGCGCGGTGTACGTATGGGTTTCCCTGGCGGTATCGCTGTTGTCGTACTTCGCTGTATCTGCCGGCATAGCGGTGATCAGGATCTTGTAGGACATGCCGTCCGTCAGGCGGTCGGCAGGAATCCGTACAGATGTCTGGGTGGTCGGATCCATCTCGATATCGCCGACGCTGACTTTGTAGGCTGCAGCACTGTCCACAGCCTTCCAGGTAATGGTCCAGTCATTGTTGTCCTCGACCTTCAGCGTTGCAATCTCCGGGGTAGACAGCTTGACAGTTACAACCGGCGCATGATACGTGAAGTCCATCTGGCCGCCGTTGCTTTCGGTATAGCGGGCATTGTTGGACAGTGCTGTGACATAGACCGTGTACTTTTTGTCATCGGTAAGATGCGTCGCGTCCAGAGTTATAGAGGTGCCGGTGCTCTTCTGCACCATGGTCTCTACCGCAACGTTGTAGTAGTCCGCCTTGTTTACCTTGTCCCAGCTGACCGTGATCGTGCTGCCTTCCTGCTTCACCCGTACATTCTGCGGGGCATCCAGCTGGATCTGGGCAGCGGAATAGGTATATGTTACTTCCACCGGATCGCCGTCTTCGTAGAGTTCCTTGTCCGAGGCGTGCGGTGTGATGCGTACGGTATAGGTCTGGCCGTCCACGAGCTTATCGTCGGAGATTCTGGCTGAATTCGCTGCGGAATTCATCTTTGTCTGCGGCTGTGTGGAGACAATCACTTCGTAATACTTTGCGTTTTCTACGCTGTCCCAGTTGATGACCAGTCCGCTGACTGTTACCGAGAAGCTGATGTTGGCCACTGAGGCGAGTTTGGTCTTCTCCACCGGTTCCGATGATGCATCCTTGTTGTATACATTGTAGAAATTATCACCGAGGCCGATGATCTTTCCATCAGAGGTCAGTGCGATCAGGGTCTTTCCCCTGCCGACGATATACCGTATGCCTGTCCATTTTTCCGCGGATCTGCCGAATTCCCTGTCTGCGCAGAAGACGCGTACGTTTCCTGTATTGTCCAGTACAGCCGCAAAGCTGTTCCCGGCCGCAACGGATACCGCACCGCTCATCTGCGGCTTCAGGGCAGACAGATTCCCGAAGGTTTCCATTGTACCGTCACGGTACAGGATGACAGCACCATCAGCAGTCAGTGCCAGATCCTTCACCGGACTCTTTCCGTTCAGCGCTTCCGCCAGTGCTCCGCTGCCGGATACATGCAGACGACCGTCCGCGTCCAGGCCTGCTGTGAGATCCCTGCCGGCGTAAACGGCGGAAATACCGGTCCACTGAGAGACATTGCAGGCTGTATCATTTCCGGTACAGACAACCGTACCATCGTCCTTTGCAGCACTGATATGCCGCTCTCCGGCTGCGATATCCACCAGATGATTCCAGTCCGCTGTATCATACCGGCCGGTTGTCACTGCAGTGCCATCACGCTTCAGGCCCAGCAGAACATCCGGACCTGCACTGATCTTCACTAGATCCGTAAACCCTGTCAGCTCCGCGGTTGTACCCATGGTCGTCAGCCGGTACTGTTCACTGACATATCCCGAGAAGCGATCTCCCAGCACCAGACGGTCTTCCTGGTTCACATCCAGCAGAACCAGAGCTTCCGGATCCCGGTTTCCCAGCATCCGCAGCAGACCGGCTGCCAGAGCCAGTACTACGGCAACAATCACATAGAGCGCTTTACGGTTTTCTTTCGGCTCTTCCGGTTCTGCAGCGGCCTGCTTTACCGGTTCCAGCGCACGTATATCACTGATCTGTATTACCCGTGTAGAAGCGAATTCCCGGGTATTGCTCAGAGGCTCCTCCCTGACTGCCGGTACTTTAACAGTATCTCCGGAAGAAGGAGGTACCATCTGCCGGTAGCTGACATCATCCGCAAGCGGTATCTCTACACTGTCCTCGGAAGGCGGCATCCCGTACAGGATCTCCTGTGCCTGTGCCTGGTCCAGCTCAATGCCTGTCCCCTTTGCGCTGCCGCTGAAGGAAGGAATCTCTATACTGTCATAATCATGTTCCGGATCGGGCAGATCCAGTACAACGGTATTGTCCACCAGTGCCTGCAGAGGAACACGGTAAAGGTCTGCCAGAAGGATCAGCTGCTCGATCCGGCAGAGTGTACTTCCGTTCTCCCATTTCATGTACTCACTGACCGGCACATTGATTCTGGCCGCAATATCCCCCTGAGCGTAGTGGTAGCGTTTGCGCAGGGTTGTCAGTTTTTCAGGCAGCAGATTAGTCATACTCCTATTTTAGTGTGATACTCTCTTCTTTTCAAATCCCGTTGTTTTCCCGCATTCAGCAAAGTCTGCCGAAGCGTTCCACTGCCATTGCCCCCTGATTTGCATTATCCGGGAAAACGGTTCATAATATACGGGTATGAATTGTACAGCAACAATCAGAAAGTGCTTTGCGGCTCTGGCAGCCCTGGCGATGACGGTATTCTGTCTGCCTGCTGCAGCCATGGAAGCACATGCCGAAGGCGAAGAGAACTGGACAGCGCCCAATCCTTACTACGGTGGTTGGTCCAACTGTACCTGGGGTGCCTGGCAGCTTGTGTACAACGCTACCGGTGTAGCGCTGCCCCGGCTGGGAAATGCCGGTGAGTGGTATGCCAATGCGGCTGCCTGGGGATATGAAGTATCTACGGAACCACGGGCGAACTCTGTCATTGTATGGCCGGGACACGTTGCCTATGTCGTTGATTTCGACGGACAGAACATCTACATTGCGGAAGGCGGGTATATGGGCAACTACAACGAAGGCTGGTGTGATGGCTACGGTCCGCGCTTCGGGCGTCCCATCATCGGGTATATCTACATCCCGGCAGATGCGTCACAGATCGTAGCGCCGACCTACGATGAAGTCGTTGAAACCTACGATTATGTACCGCCGCGCGTTGATATGGCTGTAGATGCAGCGTTTGCGGATGAACAGCTCATTGAAAGCTATGAAGAAGAGCTGATCCGGATGTACATCGATCTCGATACCGAGACCCTGAAGGATGAAGAGCGTGAAGCGATCCTGGATGTCCAGGCGGAAGAGAGGCAGTTCGAACGGGCTGCGGGCATAGCTGCGAAGAAGCTGACAGCTCCGTATCAGAACGGAAACGGCATAGAAAAAGAATGAGGAACCGGAGTTCCTCATTTTATGTATTGTACAGGAGGTTATGGAATTCCACCGTTGTATCGCTGATGTTCCGGTAAGCATGAGGCACATCAGCTTTGAAGCAAAGACTGTCTCCCTGATTCAGAATAAACTCTTGGCCCTCCACTGTAATCTCCAGAGACCCTCGGAACACTGTTACATATTCAACCGTGCCTTTCATGTGCGGCTCTGCCTGCCACGCATTGCCGGGATCCACCTGAAGATAGTAGATACTGAAATGACGGTTGATATCATCCGGAAACACTGAATAGTTGCGCACTGCCCCCTTGTTTTCCAGCACAGGATCCACTTCACTGATCCTTACAACCTCAAAAGGCTCCTTCTGCCGGTCAATCAGCACATTGAAAGGAACCTTCATCCCATTGGCTATCTTCCACAGTGTAGATAAAGAAGGATTCCCGTCGCCTCTTTCGATCTGTGCCAGCATGGATTTACTGACACCGCTCAGTCTGGACAGCTCATCCAGGCTGAGCTTTTTTTCATTCCTGATCCTTTTTATATTTACTGAAACGATTTGATTTACTGTATCCATGGCTGTTTCCAAAAACAATTGACAATATAATGCACATTTTATATCATTATATTGAACACAGCATAAGAAAACGCTGCTGATGAAATGATTATATCATAATACAGGCCTGTATGATGATCGTTGGAAACGATGAAGGGAGAACAAACATGACAAGTCGTTTTGATGATGTAATCGATCGTTCCGATACTATTTCCATCAAGTGGGCAAAGTCACAGCTGCAGGATCTCTACGGAGAACCGGATCTGATTGCACTGGGTATTGCGGACATGGACTTCCGGGTTTCGCCTGCGATAGCAGAAGCGGTCCAGAACCGTGCTGCACACGAAAACTACGGCTATGCCTATCCGTCCGATGAATACCTTGATGCCTGCGTCAACTGGCAGAAACGACGCAATCACTGGGAAATAAAGCGCGATTGGATCACCTACACACCGGGGCTGAATGTACCGTTGACCGCAGCCGTGGAAATCTTTACAGAACCAGGGGACAACGTGATCATCCAGTCGCCGGTCTACTATCCTTACTATCACTATGTACAGGAAAAAGGCCGCAATGTCGCAGTCAATGTACTGGTCAACCGCGATGGATACTATGAGATCAACTTCGAGGATCTGGAAGCCAAGGCCAAGGATCCTAAAACAAAGGCTATGATCCTGTGCAGTCCGCATAACCCGGTAGGCAGGAACTGGACAAAGGAAGAACTAACAAGAATCGGTCGGATCTGCATTGATAATGGTGTAAAGCTCGCTGTTGATGAAATCCACTCTGACCTTGTATTCGAACCCAATGTCTTTGTGCCGTTCGCTACCATCTCCGATGAATTTGCACAGAATGCAATGATCTGCACATCCCCGTCTAAATCCTTCAACCTTGCCGGTCTTCTCAATTCGGACATCATTATTCCGAACGATGAAATCCGTGCGGCATTCCGTCAATGGATGGATCCGCTTTATCTCTGGCCCGGCGCCTTCGGTGCAGTCTCCCAGATCGCTGCATACAATGACAGCGAGGAATGGCTGGAAGAGCTGAAAGTCTATCTGAAGGGAAACGCAGAATATGTCGCAAAGATCATCAAGGACAGGAATCTGAAGATCAAGTATGCCGTTCCTGAAGCCACGTACCTGGGCTGGCTCGACTTCCGTGCTTATGGGATGACCAATGAGGAGCTCTGGGACTTCATGATCCATGAAGCGCATGTCGCGACAGATGATGGACCGAAATTCGGATTCTGCGGTGATGCGGACGGATTCCAGCGCTTGAACTTCGCTTGTCCACGTTCCCGTTTGATTGTAGCTATGGAGCGTATCGCAGACGCCCTGGAAAAGCGTTTCGGTAAATAAGCAAGCATTGAAAAGCTGCAGTACACTGCAGCTTTTCATTTACTCAATTACGGATTCCGTCGTCTCCGTTCCGGCACACATCAGTGCCAGCAGCATCGCGATCTGGGCGCCTTTATAAGCCTCAAACTCACAGAACTGCTCTGCAGTGGAATGGCACTTGGAGTCCCAGTCGCTTCCGCCGCCCAGGCATACCGCCGGAAGACCGGCTTCCAGTGCCCGGTTGCAGTTGGTGGATCCACCATGTCCCAGGACCGGCTCCTCACAGCCGAGATACTGGGAAACTGCGTAAGTCGCTTCGACAATCGGCGCGTGGGGATCCTGTGTACCGGCATTGACGTCCATGAAATGCTTGAAGTCCCAGGTAATGGTATCCTTGCCCCAGCGCGCTGTTTCTTCGTCGCAGGCTTCCTGGATGGCCGCAAAGATCTTCTCCTTTACCTTCATCAGTTCCGTCTGGTCATTGGAGCGGAAGTTCAGTGTAATGGTCGCTTTGTCCACGATCGCATGGATCGCGGAATAGCTTCCTGCGTACAGACCGGTCACAGCAAAGGTCGTACGCGGGAACTCCGGCACCTGGATTTCGGCGATCTTCGCGATAGCCCTGCCTGCCGCATGGGCGGGATTGGCAATCTCACCGAAGGTACCGTACGCATGCCCGCCGATGCCGTAGAAGTTGATTTCATAGGTCTGGATGCCGGTTGCTTCATAGGTGATTTCCTGATATCCTGCGCCGTCCACCGAGATGGATGCCTGCAGTTCCGGATGATGGTTGACATAGTACTGCATGCCTCTGAGGGCACCCATGCCTTCTTCCTGGACAGTGCCTACGAAGTGGATGTCGCCCTTCGGCTGGATGCCGGCTTCCTTCAGTGCCCGGATTGTGGACAGCACAGCCGCATCGCCGCGTGTATCATCCGTAATGCCCGGGCAGTAGATCCACCCGTTCTCCCGGCGCAGATCCAGCTTTGTATCAAAGTCGAACACGGTATCCATATGCGCTTCCACCAATGTCGCCTTTCCGCCGCCTGTACCATGCAGAATCCCGACAGCGTTGCCGTATTCATCGATATGACAGTCGTCCAGGCCGTACTCCTGGAACAGTTCCAGGATCCGTGCGGCCTTCTTTTCTTCATGGAAGGTAGGCGCAGGGATCAATGTCAGTTCCATCTGTCTCTGGATGATGTACTCATTGTCCTCCTCCATGAAACGGAGGGCTTTCTGCACTTTCTCATCCGCTGTCAGTGCGTCCAGTGTTTTCCGGACCTTTTCCGATACTTCGTATGCCATAGTAGTCTCCTTGTCTATGATCAGATTATACTCTGCTGCAAAAGAAAACGGCAGTGCCGTTTACTTTCTGAATGTGATATGGATGTGCGGATTGGTATCGGCGGCTCTTCCCAGTACCATGAGGATCCGGTAGGCATAGTCATTGGTGCACATGAAGCGTATGCAGTCCCCGGTCAGGATGAACCGGATATCCTGGTCGGTTTCCGAGAGCCAGTCATTCAGAGCGTCCAGGTTGTTTCCGTAGTAGGAAGGTGTATTCACGTTTTCCCGGAAATAGGCATGGGCTTCTGCCCGGGTACCCAGTCTTTCTTCATCGAGCGTTATGTATTTCATGGTCATTCATCTCCGTACAGTTGTTCAAATGAATCGTAGTGGTCGGCGGTATAGAAGATCAGCCCGTCATCGGAGTAGACAATGCGCTTCTCCCCGCGGCTGCGGGACTGAAGGGTATCGATATCGCACTCATAGTACGTATGGTCCTCCGGCAGAAGGCCTTCCAGATTGTCGAATTCATCACCGCCGATGCACATGCCCTCGACCGTAAGATGCAGCGCTCCGCCGTCCCATCCCTGTTTCCTGGCTTCCTTCTTCGTCATGTAGTTGGCAGGAAGATGGCCGTAGACATGGATGTACTCCGCAACTTCATCCTTGGTGTCGTATACACCGTCTTCCTGTACCGTGACAGCCGGCTCCGGTGCCGGGAACAGGAAGCGGAAGCACAGAATGCCTGCCAGCAGGAGCAGGAGTACAGCGGGCCATAGTTTCTTTCTCATGAGCAAATGATAACACAAAAAGACCGCCGGGATTACCCGACGGTCCTTTTAGTCAACCGGATTACTCTTCGATCTCGATGATGTTGCCGGAACCGACAGTACGGCCACCCTCACGGATGGAGAACTTTGTTCCCTGCTCAACAGCGATCGGAGCCAGCAGCTCGACATCCATGACGACGTTGTCGCCAGGCATGCACAGCTGTGTGCCTTCAGGCAGTCTGATGATGCCTGTGACATCAGTTGTACGGAAGTAGAACTGCGGACGGTAGTTGGAGACGAACGGTGTGTGACGGCCGCCCTCTTCCTTTGTCAGTACGTAGACCTGCGCCTTGAACTTTGTGTGCGGTGTAACGGATCCCGGCTTTGCCAGAACCTGTCCACGCTCGACCTGGTCACGGTTGACACCACGGAGCAGAGCACCGATGTTGTCACCGGCCTGAGCGAAGTCCAGAGTCTTACGGAACATTTCGATACCCGTAACGACAGTTGTCCTTGTCTCTCTCAGACCAACGATTTCAACCTGGTCGTTCATGTTCAGTCTGCCACGCTCAACACGGCCTGTAGCGACAGTACCGCGGCCTGTGATTGTGAAGACATCTTCAACAGCCATCAGGAACGGCTTGTCAAACTCGTGTACCGGAGCAGGAATCCATGTATCGACTGCGTCGAGCAGTTCCTGGATCGGAGCCAGCCACTCAGGATCGCCTTCCAGCGCCTTCAGAGCGGAGCCTCTGATGATCGGTGTGTCGTCGCCTTCGAAACCATATTCTGTCAGAAGGTCACGGACTTCCATTTCGACCAGGTCGATCAGCTCAGGATCGTCAACCATATCGCACTTGTTCAGGAATACAACCATCTTGGGTACGCCTACCTGACGGGACAGCAGAATGTGCTCACGTGTCTGAGGCATCGGTCCGTCTGTAGCCGCAACAACCAGGATCGCACCATCCATCTGCGCAGCGCCTGTGATCATGTTCTTGATGTAGTCAGCGTGACCCGGGCAGTCTACGTGTGCATAGTGACGTGTCAGTGTGTTGTACTCAACGTGTGCTGTGTTGATTGTAATACCGCGCTCCCTCTCCTCCGGAGCCTTGTCGATCTTGTCGTAAGCTTCGAATACGGCCTTACCGTGCTCGGGATGCTCAGCCAGATACTTTGTGATAGCGGCTGTGAGCGTCGTCTTACCATGGTCGACGTGACCGATCGTACCGATATTTACGTGTTCCAGCGACCGGTCAAAATGTTCCTTAGCCATAAAAATTTTCCTCCTGTATAGTTAAGTGATATACCGTCATCATTTTATGATAACCAATGGCTTATTTCAATAATTACTTAGCAGAGACACCGTTTTTGTCGATGATCTCCTTGGCGATGTTTTTCGGCACTTCTTCGTAGTGGTCTGTCTGCATCACATACGTTCCGCGGCCCTGGGTAATGCTGCGGAGATCCGTTACATATCCGAACATCTCGGACAGCGGTACGAAGCTCTCGATCTTGATCGCATTGCCTGTTTCTTCCTGGTTGCGGATCTGTCCGCGCCTCTTGACGATGTCGCCCATCACCGAGCCGAGGTACTCGGCCGGTGCCGTAACGTCGACTCTCATGATCGGTTCCAGAATGATCGGAGCGCACTTCTTCGCTGCCTCGCGCAGGGCGAGGGACGCTGCGATCTTGTACGCCTGCTCACTGGAGTCGACTTCATGGTACGAACCATCAAACAGTGTTGCTTTGATGTCCACAACCGGATAGCCGGCTGTCAGACCGTTGGCCAGTGCATCTTCGAGACCCTGCTGCGTCGGCTTGATGTACTCTTTCGGTACGCTTCCGCCGACAGTAGCGTCCACGAACTCAAAGCCTTTGCCTTCATTCGGTTCAAAGCGGATCCAGACATGACCGTACTGACCGTGGCCTCCGCTCTGGCGGACGAACTTGCCTTCGCACTCTGCTTCGCGTGTGATTGTTTCACGGTAGGCAACCTGCGGTGCACCGGCAGTGGCTTCCACCTTGAACTCTCTTCTCATGCGGTCCATGATGATGTCCAGCTGCAGCTCACCGACACCGGCGATGATTGTCTG
>JAEEYJ010000080.1 GCA_016291725.1 Solobacterium sp. | reverse complement strand
TTCAGCTTCCTGTTCGAGCATCTGATGCACCGGTTCATGCCGGGCAAGGAGGAACAGTCATGAGAGTGGAGGAACTCTGTGTCAGCTTCGGCGATAAGACCGTACTGGATCATTTCAGCGCGGAGTTCTGTGAAGGCATTACCTGCCTGACAGGACCCAGCGGATACGGCAAGACCACTCTGCTGCATACCATTGCCGGACTGATCCAGCCGCAGAGCGGAAGGATTGTGGACCGGCCGGACAAGGTTGCCCTGATGTTCCAGGACGACCGGCTGTTCCCCTGGATGAATGCCCTGCAGAACATCACCATTGTCTGCGATGATGAATCACGGGCAATGCACTACCTGAAAGCCGTGGAACTGGAGCAGGAAGCCCTGAGCATGCCTTCTTCCCTTTCCGGCGGGATGCGCAGGCGCATTGCACTGGCCAGAACACTGGCCTACAACGGAGATCTGGTGCTGCTGGACGAACCGTTCAAAGGAATGGATCTTCCCTTGGTGGAACGCCTTGCCCCGTTGATTCAGAGCCTCACGGTGCCGGTCATTCTCTCCACCCATTCACCGGAGGAGCAGGCCATTGTCGGAGGCAGAATACTGGAGATGGATAAACTATGATCAAAATCGCGGTCTATGGCAAAGGCGGCATCGGAAAATCCACGACGGCTGCCAACCTGAGCATGGCGCTCAGTGAAAAAGGATACCGGGTCATGCAGGTGGGATGTGATCCGAAGGCTGATTCCACCGGTGCATTGTGCGGGGGAAGGAAAATCACCACCGTCCTCGATGCCATCCGGCAGAAAGGCAACGGCATCACGCTGGAAGACATCGTAACCATCGGGGACGGCGGTGTCATCTGCATCGAAGCAGGCGGACCGACACCGGGTGTCGGCTGTGCCGGCAGAGGAATCATTACCGCTTTTGAAAAGATGACGGCACTCGGTGCCTTTGCCCAGTACCGTCCGGACATTGTGATCTACGACGTTCTGGGAGATGTGGTCTGCGGCGGTTTTGCCATGCCGATCCGCAACGGCTACGCCCGGAATGTATTCGTAGTGACGTCAGGGGAAAAGATGGCTATGTACGCGGCCGGCAACATTGCCATAGCGGTAGACAACTTCAAAGCAAGAGGATATGCGCGCCTGCGCGGTATTCTTCTCAACTGCCGCAATGTTGAGGACGAACTGGATAAAGTACAGAAATTCGCGGATGACATCGACAGCCGCATTGTATCCGTCATTCCCCGCAGCAGCGTTGTTCAGGAAGCGGAGAACCTGGGAAAGACCGTGGTTGCGGCTTTCCCGGACAGTGAGATGGCGCAGATCTACCGGGAGATGGCAGACCGGGTGCTGGAGGTCTGTGAAGATGATCACTGACAATACCGGCGGACTGCCGCGCTACTGCCATCCCTTTCATGGAGACTGGGATGTGGCCACCATCGCTCTGGATATCCCGGAAAGCCGCATCCTGTTCGTCTGCCCTGTCTCCTGCGCCAGAAACATCTGTCTGAACGCTTATAAAGGCAACTACAAGGACCGGATCGATGTTCTCGCGCTGAGCGAAGATGACATCGTATCCGGGAACTATGAAGAAAAGACACTGGCGGCGGCGTGCCACGTACTGGATACGGTGACACCCCGGCCGAAGGCGCTGATCCTGTATGTCAGCTGCATTGATGCGATGCTGGGCAACGATCATACCTATCAGACAAAAGAGATCATGGCACGGTATCCGGATGTGAACTGCTTTGTGCTGAAGATGTGTCCGATCACCCGCTTCAGCGGTGATCTGCCGCTGACCGAACTGCAGCACGATATGTATGCCGCACTGCCTGCAGCACGTGTGCCGAAGCAGAAGCTTGCGGCCTTCATCGGCACGAACATTGCGCCGGACCCTCAGTGTGAACTGGTACAGATCCTGGAGGACAACGGGTACCGTGCACTGCATATCCAGGCCTGTGACAGCTATGAAGACTATCTGGCTGTACGGTCTTCTTCGTTGAATCTCTGCATGATGCCCTTCGGCAAATCCGCCGGGGAACTGCTGCAGGAGCGCTACGGTACTCCGTTCATTCCCTATCTGCTGAAATACGATTTTACAAGCATCCGTTCCGTGATTACCGGCATGTGCAGTGCACTGGACATCCCGGTGCCTGATCTGGACACCATGGAAGAAGAAACCCGGCAGATCCTCAGGCAGTGTGCAGACCGGATCCACGGTACGGAGCTCGTCATCGACTCCTCTGCCACCCTTTTCCCGGATGCCCTGAGGAATACCCTGGCTTCCTGCGGCTTCCGCGTCAGAAGAGTCTACGCGGATGATATCCAGCGCAGGGATCCTGATGCGGACAGCGGCAGCATTCTTATGCCCGGTACCCGCAGCTATGCAGCGGATGAAGACGTTATCGCCATCGGTATGGTGTCCTCTTCCTTCGAAGGGGCCTGTGCCACGGTAAATCAGTTCTACGACAACGGGGAGTGGGGTCACTACGGGCTCCGGAGGCTTGCGGAACGGATCCTGGACGCCTATCACAGCCGGAAATCCTCTGCACAGGTAAGAAAGGAGGCAAGGAAATGAAGGACCTCTATCTGACCCTGCCGCCTCTGGCTCCGGACTATGCCGGTGCCTGTGAAGTGTTGTATGAACTGGGCGGTCTGGTACTCATCCACGATGCCACAGGCTGCACGGTCAACTATGTATCATTTGATGAACCACGGTGGCATGAACGGCCGGGGTATGTTTTCTGCAGCGGGCTGAATGAAATCGATGCTGTTATGGGCAATGATGATGTGCTGATCGACAAGGCGCTGAAGGCTGCGGATCTGCTGCATCCCTCCTTCATTGCCTATGTCG
>JAEEYJ010000079.1 GCA_016291725.1 Solobacterium sp. | reverse complement strand
GGTAAGCTGTTCACGCTGCCCGGCATCGGCGGATGGCTGTATGTGGTCATGGAATATCCGCAGGGATCGATGCTGGGCATGAGCCTGGTATCTGCTTTGTTTGCCAGGATTTTTGCACCGTTTGTCATGTATATGATTGACTATGGAGAGAAGCTGTGGGCAGGGAAAGCGGTCTATGTGCTTCTGTGCGTATATCTGGGTGTGTATCTGGCAAAGGATGCGCTGCAATACGGCCTGTATGTCTGGACGATTGCTGCAGTGCTGGTCCATGCGGTGCTTGCCGGAAAGCTATGGAGGATGAAATGATGTACAGAGTCATGGATGAAATACGGAAATTCAACGAAGAACGGGACTGGGACCAGTTCCATACCCCGGTGAATCTGGCCAAGTCGATTGCCATTGAAGCGGGTGAACTGCTGGAGTGCTTCCAGTGGGATGAAGAGCAGTTCAACCAGGAACACCTGGAGGAAGAACTGGCGGATGTGATGAATTACTGCCTGGTGCTCTGTGACAGGATCGGTGCCGATCCGGCAGAGATCATTCTCTCCAAGCTGGAGAAGAACCGGCAGAAATACCCCGTGGAAAAGGCCAGGGGAAAGAATCTGAAGTATACAGAACTGTAGGAGGCATGATGAAGACGATTGATGTAAGGACGGAATGCGGCATTGTCAGAGGCTGCATAGAGAACGGCATGCAGGTATTCTGCGGCATTCCGTACGCAGAAGCACCTGTAGGAGAAAGAAGATTCCTGCCTCCGGTACGCAAGGAACCGTGGGACGGTGTACGGGAGGCTCTGAACAACCCGGCTATGTGTCCGCAGCCGGATATGACCCAGGGATTCTACGGCAAGGAATTCTATACAGATCCGGCATTTCCGCTGCCGGAAATGTCGGAAGACTGCCTGTATCTGAATATCTACGCACCGGAAGAAATCAATGAACCACTGCCGGTAGCGTTCTGGATCCATGGCGGGGGATTTGATCATGGCTTCAACAGTGAGATGGAATTCGGCGGAGAAGCGTATGCAGCAGAAGATGTGATCCTGGTTACGATCAATTACCGGGTCGGTGTATTCGGCTTCCTGGCACTGGAAGAGCTGCGGGACGCAGATCCGCATCATTCCGTAGGGAACGCGGGCATGCTGGACCAGGTCATGGCACTGGAATGGGTGTACCGGAACATTGCGGCATTCGGCGGTGATCCGCAGCGCATTACGGTGTTCGGGCAGTCTGCGGGAGCCATCTCTGCAGAGACGCTGCTCTGTTCTCCGTTGACGGAGGGTATGATCCACGGTGCAGTCCTGCAGTCAGCGGCCGGGCTGGACATCGGTCTGAAGAAATACAAGACACCGGAAGAGGCCTATGCGGTCAGCAGATGCATTATGGAACTGACAGACACCCGCAGCCTGGCAGAGCTGCGCAGCGTACCGCCGATGAAGTTTGTGGAGATCCTGCCGGAACTGTACAAACGGATGGGCGGACTGACCTTTGTGCCGGTGCTGGACGGCTGGCTTCTTGAAGTGCCGCAGGAGGAATGGATCAAGGGAGGGAAGCTGCGCAGAATCCCGTATCTGATCGGTTCCACGGCACAGGATATTATGATCCCCGCCGGTACGGACGGCAGGGATTCCGCGCTGTACCGGGGCATCTGTGCCTGGGCAGAAGTGAACAAGGGCAGCACCTGGCAGTACTACTTTGACCATGCACTGCCCTCGGATGATGCTGGATCCTTCCATTCCAGCGAATTATGGTACATGTTCGGCACCTGGCAGAGATGCTGGAGAGAGATGACGGAGAAGGACGCTGCATTGAGCCGGGAGATGGTGCATGCCTGGACACAGTTCATGAAGAACGGAGATCCGGGCTGGGAGAAGTATCCGTTCTGCCGGACATTCGGAGAAAAACAATGAGCTCAATCAAGGATCAATTGCTGATATGCACCGCAGAGGAAGCCAGGGACTTCGTACAGTACCGCATTCCGTGGCATGAGTTTTCCCATGGCGAAGCAGATGCGGTACTGTCGGTGGACGGTGCCTACGTAGTGGAGCTGGAAGATATTCTTGCGGCATTGCGCAGATTCCGCAGGAAGAAAGCCGTGTACCGGGAAATGGAGGAAGAGTGGATCCGGCCGATCATCCGCAATGCGGACGAGATCGGTATGAACATTGCAATCGGCAGTCCGGACCGGGCGTTCCGTGACATTGATGTGACGGAAATGAGCAAGCATGAGCCGCTAAGCCGGGAAGAAGCGGTGGCGTGGATCTTCATGCAGCTGGTAACGGTATGGGCGGAAGCGGATGAAATCCCCTATGACGCACTGATTGCGCCGGCTGCCAATATCCTCTGGAACGAAACGCATCCGGCATCATCCCCGAGATACACCGATGGCCAGAAGGATCATTTCATTACGGACATCTTCGATCAGGACAGGACGGACAGTCTCAGTGAAGAAGACCTGAAGCGTTTCCGCAGGTATACGGAACAGTTGATCAAAAAGGGCAGCCTGAACGCACTGCGGATCCGGGCATACAGCTGCTACGGCGGCAATGCGGCCTATGCGTGCGACTGGGACTATGCCAGGGAAGCGTTGGAGGTGATCCTGCAGGCAACCCAGGATCCGTTTGCGGCGAATACGCTGGGCTACCTGTATTACTACGGGAGAGGCAGTCTGCCGGGCAGAGACTATCCGAAAGCGTACCAGTACTTTACGATCGGTGCGTTCAACGGAGTCTATGAGTCGATGTACAAGAGCGCGGATATTCTGATCAAGGGTGAGGGTGTACCGCAGAACTACCGGGCTGCAGCCAAGCTGATCAGCCGGGTGTACTATGAGAATCTGGAACGGCTGGGCAACGGAGTGTATGACAGCAAGTTTGCGGATGCAGCGCTGCGGATGGGCAATCTGTACCGGGACGGTACGGGCCTGGACCAGGATGATATGGAAGCCTATGAGTGCTATCTGCAGGCGGATCTGGCCATCCGCCAGCGCCTGCCGTTCAAGCATTACGGGGACAATGCGGTTTACCAGCGCATTGAACATGCCCTGGAGGATATGAAGGAGAAGCTGGCAGGCGGCATTGAACTGCACAGCCTGAATGACGCAACGGCGGAATACCTGCGGGACCTGATGGACGGCTATCCGGGCAGGCTGCGTGTTTCATCTGTCGGTAATACGGCGCGTCTGGAAGTCAGCCGGGTGTCCTACACGGGAATGCCGGTGCCGAGGATGCTGGTGACGGTGGGCCCGATGTCCTACTGCAAGCTGTGCGATGTCTTTGTCATGTATGCACAGAATGTCCGGGAACGGAAACTGCCGGAGGAGCCTGTGGACTTTGATTACATGGACTACAGTCCGGAGACCGGAGCCCTGGATTTCTATCATTGGGGAGAGCGGGTTGCCGGCGTGACCGGAGACTTCCTCATCCAGGATGACCGCTACATTGCCGGTATGCGGGCGGAGGATGAACAGGAGCATACCTTCGTCAGTGCTGTCAGGATCGCGTCCAGGGAAAAGGGCAGCTGGTTCCGTTTCGGAGAACGCTATGAAGCAATCTGCCCGTTCGACGTGGACCCCGGCGATCTGGTACTGATCAGTACCGGTACGGAACAGGCAGCTGCGGAAGTCACTGCGGTATACCGGGCGAAGATGAGTGATCTGCCGTATTCCACCTATACCATCAAACGGGTGGAACACAGGATCACTGCGGATGATGTACCGCTGGATTACCGGTTCATCTTTGAGGAACAGAACTGAAAATATCTGCCATGCGGCAGATATTTTTATTACTTCAGAACCGACAGCAGTTGTTCCCGGGTGATGGTGGAGGCACCGATTTCCTCGGCATTGAGGATCTGCTCCGCCATCCCTGCTTTATCCTGCTGGAGCGCCAGAATGCGTTCCTCCACGGTATCCTTCATGATCAGCCGGTATACAGTCACAGGATTCTTCTGGCCGATCCGGTGGGCACGGTCCGATGCCTGGTTCTCTACAGCTGTATTCCACCAGGGATCGTAGTGTACAACGATATCCGCAGCTGTGAGATTCAGGCCTGTCCCGCCGGCTTTCAGTGAGATGCAGAAGACGGGGATATCGTCATGGGCGAAGGATTCCACCATCGCCGCCCGTTCCTGCTGGGATGTCGAACCTGTAAGCAGATGATAGGCGATGCCTGTGTCACTGAGCCGGCTGCACAGTCTGTCCAGCATGGTTGTGAACTGGGAGAACAGCAGGACTTTATGGCCGCTTTCTACCGCATTGCGGACGACTTCGAGGCAGAGATCCTCCTTGGCGGAGTTGCCTCTGTAGCGGTCGTAGATCAGGGCAGGGCTGCAGCACAGCTGGCGCAGCCGGGTCAGTTCCGCAAGTACAGCAATCCGGGACTGCCGGAATTCCTCCTCGCTCTGTTTGCTGAGCATGAGCCGGAGGCGCTGCATCCGGGCGGTATACAGTTCCTGCTGTTCATCTTCAAGAGGGGCGTAGTAGACTTCTTCCGTCTTTTCCGGCAGGTCATCCAGGACATCCTTCTTCAGCCGGCGCAGGGTAAAGGGCGAGATCATCGCCTGCAGGCGTGCCTGCACTGCTGTATCCTTGTCCTTGACGATCGGATTCTCATAGATGCTGCGGAAGCGGCGGTAGCTGTACAGGAATCCCGGCATGAGATAATCGAAGATGGACCAGAGCTCCGACAGCCGGTTTTCGATCGGTGTACCGGTCAGGGCGATCCGGAAATCCGCAGAGATGGATTTCACGCTGCGGGCAGCATGGGTTCCGGCGTTCTTGATGTACTGTGCTTCATCGATGATCTCTGCAGCGAAGTGCAGATCACGGTACAGCTCCTGATCGCGCTTGATGAGATCATAGGAAGTGATGAGCACGTCGCAGCCATCGGTCTCTTCCAGGAGGACTTTGCGCATGGCCGCGCTGCCGGAAATCCGGCGGACATTCATCTCCGGCGCAAAGCGGTGGAATTCACTTGCCCAGTTGTAGACCAGGGAGGCAGGGCAGACGATCAATGCTTTTCCCTTCTCCCGGTGCTCTGCCAGCCAGGCAATGACCTGTACGGTCTTGCCGAGCCCCATTTCATCGGCAAGCAGGGCACCGAATCCCTGCTCTGCCAGACTGCACAGCCACTGGTATCCCTTCTTCTGGTATTCCCGAAGGATTCCGTTCCAGCGCTCCGGCACCGGTTCCGTACCGATGCTCAAGGTTTCCATGGAACGGAGCAGGTCACGGAAGGTCTGTTCACGGGTAAATGAAAGGCTGGATGCGCTGAGGTCTTCCTCCAGCAGAGCGGCCCGGTATTTCGGCAGATGCGCGGTACCGCTGCGGATATCCGCACTGCTGAGATCCATGTCTTCCCTAAGGCGGGCAAGCTGGCCGAAGGCATTCTGATCAGCCGCTATGAAATCACCGTTCTTCAGACGGTAGTATTTCTTCTTTGTGTCGTAGCGTGAGAGAATCTCCGCCAGTTCATCCATGGACAACGTGTTGGTGAAGAGATCCAGCTGCAGCAGATCGCCGGAGACACTGACACCGAGATGAACGGCAGGAGTGCTGCGCACCTGCACCCGTTTCAGACGATCCGAGACATAGACTTCCGCCAGGTTCCGGAAGGCAGGGATGCCCTCGGTAAGCAGGTTGTAGAGACGATCGTCATCGTTGATGAGTATGAGGCGGTGATTGTCCGGGTCAAAGGAATTGAACCAGGGCGATACGGTATCATCGAAGTACTTCTCATCCGCATAGCTGCGCTTACTGTCGCCGGACTGGGTACTGTCCAGAATGCTGTACTTGTTCTGTCCGTAGACCGCGTACAGTTCTGCGCTGATGGTATTGTCCTGCGGCATGTCGAGATAGATCTCGAAGGAAGGCTTCAGGGGCAGGTAGGCATACGGATCGAAGCCGGTGCTGGTCAGTGATGTTTCTGCTGAGAGCACAGGCCAGAGCCTGCGGGTGAATGCGGCGATGTCCCGGGCAGCGATATATACCGGTTCCGCACCGTGTGCATCGGTATACTGCAGCAGCTTCATCAAGGACCCGCTCCGGTGCACACGGTTCAGCGTCCGGTTCTCTTCATCAATGAAGTACAGCCAGCGGGTACCTTCCATACGGTCCGGTACACTCAGGGTGAAAAGCCATCCTTTGTCCTCCTGCCGGATCCCGGAAGAGACCGGGGGCGGTCCGTCCTGGATGTACCACAGACCACTGCTGCCGTGCCTGCCATTGTACAGGGAACACTCCGGCAGGGAGGTGCCCAGAAGATCCAGGAAGTCATCGAGGAAGCGGCCGCTCAGGACCAGTTCCCTCGCTATGTGGGTGTTTTCCTGCCGGCTGGGACTGTAGGACCACCAATCAGGGCTTTCTCTATAGGAACTGCTGACCATATCAAGGCCGTAGAGCCACTGTACCAGCGGCAGAGAATCATCCGTAAAGGACTCCGGGGAAGGAATCAATGAAAGATCCTTGCCGTAGATGATCTCTTCTCCTTCCTGGATTGCTGTAAGCAAAGAATAGATGTTCTTGAGGACATAGCTTTTCTGTCCTGTACGTCCGATACGGAACTCTGCGTGCAGGGAATGTGTACGCGGATCAATGGTCAGTATGGGACGGACAAGGACAGAATGCGAAGTATCCGGCCTTTTTTCCTCTGCCGGAAACTGTTCGATCAAAGAAAGGACGGAGGGATCACTCGGACGCGGACCGTTTCTGCCGATGCGGATCCGTCCGCTCTGCCGGGCATCTGCGTACATGATCAGGGCTGCTGCGATATGTTCGCATACTTCTTCGGTCTTCCGGAACGCTGCACAGCTGCATTCACAGTTCATCAGAAAACCGGTCCGGTCATTGAGGGACGCCCGGGTGTGGTAGGTATGGTTGTCCGACGGGTCGTGAATGTCCGCAATCAAAGAGACGGTTCCGCCGCTTTCAAAGTACTGCAGGCGACGGTTCATTTCCGAGCGGCGCAGGATCATGGCTTTCCGGTAGGTCTCATAGTCACAGACCGTCAGTACATCATCAATCGTATACATGCTTTTCTCCGTATCTTTCATCATACCATGAAGAAGAAAGGTACAGAAAAAAGAAAACAGCCTTGGCTGTTTTCCATGTTTTTTGCCTTATTTTGTACCGGCAAGAATGAATGCCCGGAGATCCTTGGCCAGCAGTGCGGCTGAGTCATCACCGACGTAGGCCATATGCCCGCCGGGGTATTCATGGATTTCCGTCCGTACCGGATCCAGGTGTGAGCGGGCGACGGTGAAGCGTACATTGCCGGCGACCGTGCACAGATCGTACAGACCGTTTGCGAACATGATCCGCAGGTCCTCATTGCGCCGCTGGGCATTCTCCAGGGCACTGAGGCTGGTACGTGAACCTTTCCGGTCCCAGTCAGTGTTTACGACACAGTTGAGGAGGTCATACGGTACTTTCGGCAGGCCGTATTTCTCGGCGAGCAGGTAGGCGCCGGCTGTATATGCCGGGATGAACATACCCATGCCGGAATCGTCTGCCAGTACATCGTAGTCTTCATCACGGATGTGATCGTTCATCAGGTAGCGGCCGTCGTAGAAGCCGATGATCCGGTCAGGGATGGCTTTCTTCATGAAATCCATCATGGTGAAGCTCAGATGATTCTTCAGCAGTGTCTCTGCATCCAGTCCGGTCCAGGCAGCGATCTTCTCTGCCGCGGCCCTGCGCCTCCGCAGGGAAGCGTTCCTGCCTTCAAACAGCAGCTTAACGTACTCCGGAGTGAAAGCCCAGGCTTCTTCCGCTGCTTTGTAGGGATCCTTTCCTGTATGCAGTGCATAGGTGGCTGCGCAGGAGAGCAGGTTCAGGGCAGGTTTGATGGGCTGTGAAGCCCTTTCTTCCGAGGAACCGGTGGAGAAGGCAGTTCCCAGCAGGATAACACCGTTCAGGGAGAAGCCGGCAAGATGCTTATTGCCGAGGACCGCTCCGCCGTACAGAGCTTCCAGGACCGCCGGTGCACGTACCGTACCGTAGCTTTCACCCATAAAGTACAGGGGACTGTTCACCCGTCCATGGGCAGCGATCCAGTTCTGGATCCAGATTCCTACTGCCACGGCATCGCCGTCAACGGATTCATACTCTTTTTTGGTTTCTTCGTTCAGTCTGGAATATCCTGTGCCCGGTGGATCGATCAGAACGATGTCGGCGATGTCCAGCAGGCAGAAGGGATTGGCCTCCAGAGTATAGGGAGGGGTCACGGGCGGATGCATGATGTCCGGGATCCGGATCCTCTGCGGTCCGAAGAAGCCGAGGTGCTGCCAGACCACGCCGGATCCGGGACCACCGTTGGTCACAAAGATCACCGGATGATCCTTTCCTTCCGTGTTGATGTATGTAAAGGCAGTGATTTCCGTTGTATCCTTGAAGGTTCCTTTTTCAAAGAGGAAGCGGTAATGGAGCTCCCTGCCGTTGATGGTTGTGCTGTCTTCCTTTTCGACAACCGTTTCGAGTTTATCAAATTCCATGATATTTCTCTCTTTCTATCGATCATCATACCATACAATGGACCCCGGGAAGCGTACTGAGGACCGCTCCACCGCCGTGCCGGTCAGTGAAGTGAAGAAGACAGTGCACCGGCCGGAAGAAGCGCTGCAGAAACGATGAAAAAAGCCCCAGGGGAAGGGGCTTTTTTCAAATGATTAATCAGAGGGATAATATTGACCTACTCAAAGGGGGGTGGGTAGTTCGATATACAGTTGCTTTACTGCAAATACAATATATAAAAACTAT
>JAEEYJ010000078.1 GCA_016291725.1 Solobacterium sp. | reverse complement strand
GGTGGACTGGGTGATTACCCTGCTCATTGATACATTCATTGCTTTCCCGTATTATCTGCTGGTCATTGTGGTGGCCTTTGTGACAGGTGCCGGGATCCGGGGCATTTTCATTACGTTCATGCTGGTAGGCTGGCTGCTGTACGCCAGGGTCGCCAAGGGTATGACGGCTTCGCTGCGCAGCCAGGAATGGGTGGATGCGGCGAAGCTGCAGGGTTTCTCCGATCTGCGCATCATTGTGCGGGAAATCCTGCCGAACGTACTGCCGCAGGCGGTCGTTGTGCTGATGACGGATATGGCCGGTCTTCTCGTCATGATCGTGACGCTGGGATATCTGGGCATCGGGATCAGTGCGCCGACACCGGACTGGGGAACGATGATTGCGGAAGGGCAGACGATGATGACGAGTGCCTGGTGGATTTCGGTGATTCCGGGCGTTGCGGTGGTTCTGACCGGCATTGCGCTTTCGTTTATCGGTGATGGTCTGGCGGACCTCTGGAGGGAAGATGGATTCTAGGCTTCTGTTGATAGAAAATCTGAATCTGTACAACCGTTCCGGAACCCGGCTGGTGAAGAATGTCAGTCTTTCACTCGGTCCGGGAGAGACGCTCGGCATTGTCGGTGAATCGGGATCCGGGAAGACGCTGACACTGAAGTCGATCATCGGTCTTCTGCCTGCCGGGATCCGGGAAACATGTGAACGCCGGGAGATCAACGGTAGATGCGCCATGGTTTTCCAGAGTCCGCTGACATCCCTTGATCCGCTGTATCCGGTATTCCGGCAGCTGGTGGATGTCATTGAGCTGCAGCAGAAGCTCAGCCGCAGGGAAGCGGAGGATGCCGCAAAGCAGTATCTGGAGCAATTGTCTCTGCCGGTGGATCTGGCAGAGAAGGACCGGTATCCGGGAGAACTGTCCGGCGGGCAGTGCCAGCGTATACTGATCGCACTGGCTCTGGCGTGCCGGCCGGATGTGCTGCTGTGCGATGAACCGACGACAGCCCTGGATGTAACGGTGCAGAAGCAGGTTATGGACCTGATCCGGAGACTGCAGCAGGAGCTGGGATTTGCGATGATCTTCGTCACGCACAATCTGGCGGTGGCGTCGCAGCTCTGCAGCAGGATTGCCGTGATGAAGCAGGGAGAAATCATAGAGATGGGCCCGAAGGAGAAGATTCTGAGGAATCCGGTGGATGATTATACAAGGGAACTGGTGGATTCGGTCCTGCCGGTGCCGGAGGTGGACTGAGATGGACAGAATACTGGAAATCAGGAATCTCTGTGCCTTCTACGGAGACCATCAGGCGCTGTTTGATGTTAGTCTGGACCTGGAGCGCCATCATGCGCTGGGACTGGTCGGTGAATCGGGATCCGGCAAGTCGACGTTGGCAAGAGCGATTACCGGGCTTCTGCGGGACTGTACCGGGGAGATCCGCTTCGAGGGAGAACGGCAGAATGGAAGGAGATCCGCAGAGTTCTGCCGCAAGGTGCAGATGGTTTTCCAGAATCCGGATGCGTCTCTGAATCCGAAGCACCGGATCGGTACCATTCTGACGGACGGCATGGTGGTGCAGGGAATCCCCCGGAAGCAGGCAATGGATGCCTGCCGGGAACTGATTGCCCGGATGGAGCTTCCGGCGGATACGCTGGAAAGATATCCACGGTCGTTCTCCGGCGGACAGAAACAGCGGATTGCGCTGGCAAGAGCGCTGTGCACAGAGCCTGAGCTGCTGATCCTGGATGAGCCGACATCGGCGCTGGATGTATCCGTGCAGCGGAAGATGCTGGAGCTGATCAATGAAATCCGCAGGGAGAGGGATCTGACCGTACTGTTCATATCGCACGATCTGGGCGTTATCCATGCAGTATGCGATGATATTGCTGTAATGAAGGGCGGCAGGCTGCAGGAGACAGGAACCTGTTCCTCGTTCTTTGCGTCTCCGCAGACGGAATACGGAAGAGAACTGCTGTCCGCTGTGCCGAGAATCGCCTATAATTGACATAGCAGTACTGAGGAAAGAAGGAAAATGATATGGAATTCGAAAATGCCAGAAAAGGCATCAAACGGATCTTTATGGCAGAGATCATGTCGTTGCTGGCACTGGTCTGCGGATTCGCTGCGGCATTTGCCCAGCAGCTGGTGAACAATGAAGGCATTCCGGCCAGCGGAACCATCAATCTGGATCCGTCCTCTCCGGTCATCATGGGTCTGTCGGTTGCTGTACTGGCGCTCAGCCTGCTCTCGCTCATTATGCACCTGACAGGCATCTCCAGAGCGTCCAAGGACGAACCGAAGTTCAAAAAGGCAATGCTGTGGGTTGTGATCGGCATTGTACTGGGTTCGATCAACTCCTCTCTTCATCTGGAGGAAGCGGTTTCCACAGGGGTAGACATGGCAAAGACACTCAGTGAACTGCTGGTGAAGTGCTTCATTATTACCGGTGTGATGTCCGTTGCGGAGCAGATGAACCGTCCCGGTCTGAAGTTCCTCGGCAACAAGGCGATGGTGTGGGCGGTACTGGCGCAGATAGTCAGCCTGGGACTGAAGGGTGTATCCGTTTGGTACGGTCTGAAGGGCGGCAATCCGATGCTCGCCGATTTCATCCCTGCTGCGGCTGTGATGCTGGTGGTTTCCCTGGTGTTTGATCTGATTGCCTACATCGTCTACCTGCGCTTCCTGAAGACAGCGGCACAGTCTCTTGGATAAAGCTTTTCTGAAAACAAACAAAGCAGTATTCCGGTTTCTGGAATACTGTTTTTCTTTGCGGAAGGCGGTATCTTGAAATCTTAAGATTTCTGATATGATAACTGTATGAAGCATTTGGTATTCTCCGGTCTGCTCAGCTATCTTCTCGGCTGTATCCACCCGGCTTATCTGCTGGGCAGGAAATACCGGAAAATCGATATCCGGGAGAACGGATCAGGAAACTCCGGCGCTTCCAATGCCATTATGGTCATCGGCTGGAAGCTCGGGTTCCTCACCCTTGTCTTTGATGTGTTCAAAGGCTACATCGCTGTCTATGCAGCGAAGCGCTTCCTGCGTACAATCATCGCTATGTACGTCAATGCCTTCGCGGTGATCATGGGGCATATCTTCCCGGTGCAGATGAAGTTCAAAGGCGGGAAGGGTGTCGCTGCCCTGGTCGGTGTGAGCATTGGCTTCGGCTTTCCGGCGTTTGCGGCTGTATTCGGCGCTCTGGTGGCAGCAACGCTGATTACGGACTACATCGCTTTCGGTGCATGTGCTGCGGCAGCGGCGTTCACCCTCCGGACTGCGGTGCTCTACGGATGTACGGTGATGCTGTGGGGGACGCTGATCATTCTGTTTGTGATGATCCTGAGGCACCGGTCCAATTTCCAGCGGATCTTCGCCGGAGGAAACGGTGAAGTGACCATACGCTACTTCCTGAAACAGCGGGGGATCAAACCCGATGATCTGGATGATGTGAATAACTTCAAAGAATACATGGAAAACAAACACTGAGAGGAATCCCGGTGTTTTTTTATCATCATTTACGGGATGTTCCGTCTATAGGGGCAGGAGGCTTAAGATTTGATGAAGAGAGGTTGTATACAGCCGATCGATGGTACAATAGATTCTGACATTCCAGGAGGAAGCGTGTATGGCACAAAGGGATTTCATGCGTGAACTCGCGCAGGAAATTGAAGATAAAAAAAGCGGCAAACGCGACAGAATCGAAGGTATCAATGACTACCATCCCAGAAACAGGGCTGTGGAAGAACCTGTATACAAGGAACCGGAGCCGGCTGTACCGGAGGAGCCTGTGGAAATCCCGCAGGAAGAACCGGAAGCGATTGCTGTGCCGGAACCGGATGACAGTGTATTCGATGCACGTCCGGCAAGCTATCAGGAGGAAGAACTGCAGAAGGTGGAGAAGCCGCACCGGTCACTGAAAACACCGGTGAAGATCGGTCTGGGTGCCGGAGCGGTACTGCTTGCCCTGCTTGTCTGGTGGATTTTCTTCGCCGCAAAGATCCGCATGCCGGACTTTGAAGGAAAGAAGCTCAGCGACGTCAGTGCGTGGGCAAGGCAGAACAAGATCGAGAATACGGCCATTGTTGTATCGGAAGAATACAGTTTCGATGTGCCTGCGGATACCATCATTTCCCAGAGCATCGCACCGGGAAAGAAGGTAAAGACAAATACCCCGATGAACTTCACAGTATCGCTGGGTGCGGATCCGGAGGAGACAGTGGAGTTCCCTGATCTCAGGAATATGACATCCGAAGAGATCCGGGAATGGATCGCGGAAAACAAGCTGCTGAAAGTCAAGATTACTACCCAGTACAGTACAACGGTAGCGGACGGGGAAGTGATTTCCTATGACCTGAGGAATGTGGATGAGGAAAGCTTTACGAGAGGCACGAACCTGACCATTGTGATTTCCAAAGGGGAAGCGCCTGCC
>JAEEYJ010000077.1 GCA_016291725.1 Solobacterium sp. | reverse complement strand
TTCAAAGTGCATCTCTTCGGCATAATCCGCACTTGCAGGAGTACCGTTCACACCGATCGACCATACCGGTTCATAGGCAATCCACAGTCTGTCCGTATCGTCCGGACGAACACCGAACAGTCCGATTTTCAGCTGCTGGCGCAGGATTTCCGTACTGATGCCGTAGTTCTTCTCTTCGGCTGTTTCACCGATGCACAGCAATGTGGTAAAGCCATGGCTGAGCGCGGCAAGAACCTTCCGGTTTTCTTCGGCATCCTTTTCCCCGAAGACATGCCTTCTCTCGGAATGACCGATCATCACGAGGTCAATCCCCAGTTCCTTGAGCATCAGAGGGGAAATCTCACCGGTGAACTGGCCTTCATCCGCATAGCACATATTCTGCGCTCCGATCATGATGTTCCGATGATCTACGGCTGCCGATGCGCGCTCCAGGGTGGTGAAGGAAGGAATGATGAAGCGGGTAATCTCCGGAATATCCTTGGTCTTTTCCTCCAGGTCCTGCAGATAGGATACAGTTGCGGCTGTATTCTTGTACATCTTCAGGTTGCTGCCGAAATACAGTTTCTTTGCCATTTCCTTACCGTTTCTTGTCGTATTCTACGTAGGCATCGACTTTCGGCTGGGAGGAGCATCCCGGCACGAATTCGTTGGTCAGGAAGGCTTCCACAAGCTCTTCCCTCAGTTTATTGCCGGTCGTGAACGCACCGAGGCAGGCGATGTTGGCATCGTTGCTCAGACGTGCTCTCTTGGCAGAGTATACATCCGAGATCAGCGCAGCATAGGCACCCTTGACCTTGTTGGCCGCAATGGAAACACCGATGCCGGTACCGCAGAGCAGAATGCCGCGGTCATAGTCGCCACGGGCGACTGCTTCTGCAACTGCAGCGGCAGCGTGCTGGTAGATAATGTCTTCGGAACCGAAATCCGTTACTTCACCGAGCTCCTTCTTGTTGATGAACTCAATGAGCTGCTGTTTCGCTTCTTCTGCGTTGGGATCACATCCGATTGCAATCTTCATAAAAACCTCCATTGGCTGTATTCAGCGTTCGGGAACAGCGTGAGCTGTACAGCTGCACCTGTCCTTGTCCTCTTCTCCAATTATACCAAGTACCGGCAGACGGTTCACCGCATAAGCCCCGGAAAGGCGTGAAACTATGTGCTGATTTGCCCGGACCCGGTCCGGCGGAAAGGAAAACCCGGTGGAATCACCGGGTATATGGATTACTTCAGGAAATCCTTGATCTGGGTATAGATTCCTTCCCCGTCCAGCTGGTACTTGTGGATCAGTTCCGCCGCCGGTCCGGACTCACCGAACCGGTCACGGACACCGATTCTCAGCATCCTGACAGGCAGGGACTCGCTGAGGCACTCAGCCACAGCACTGCCGAGACCGCCGATGATGCTGTGCTCTTCGCACGTTACAACCTTGCCGGTCTTTGCGGCAGAGGCGAGAAGCAGTTCGGTATCCAGCGGCTTGATGGTAGAGATGTTGATGACCTCCGCATCCGTTCCCTCAGCCGCAAGGCGCTCAGCTGCTTCCAACGCACCGGCAACCGTGATGCCGTTCGCAACGATGGTCACATCCTTGCCGTAACGCAGCACATGGCCTTTTCCGATACGGAATGTATAGTCATCCTCGTTGATTACCGGTACAGCGCTTCTGCCGAAGCGCAGGTAGACAGGACCGTTGTATTCGATCGCTGCCCGGACAGCCTGCCGCGCTTCGATATCATCCGCAGGGCAGATGACAACCATGCCCGGAATGACGCGCATCAGCGCAAAGTCTTCCAGACACTGGTGACTGGCACCGTCTTCACCGACGGAAATACCGGCATGGGTTGCACCGATCTTGACATTCAGGCGCGGATAGGCAATGGAATTGCGCACCTGCTCATAGGCTCTGCCTGCCGCGAACATAGCGAATGTACTGGCGAAGGGAATCATACCGGCTGCCGCAAGTCCTGCCGCAATGCCCATCATGTTGGACTCGGCGATGCCGCAGTCAATGTGCCTTTCCGGATATACCTTCTTGAAGAGCTCCGTCTTGGTTGCGTTTGCCAGATCGGCATCCAGCACGACAAGCTGCGGGAATTCAGCGCCGAGTTCAGCAAGTGCCTTGCCGTAGCTCTCTCTTGTCGCAATCTTTTTGATTTCACTCATGGTCTGCTTCCTCCAGATCTTTCATGGCAATGGCATACTGTTCATCGTTCGGTGCAGTACCGTGCCATCCTGCCTTGTCTTCCATGAAGGAGACGCCCTTGCCCTTGGTTGTCTTCATGATGATTGCCGTAGGGCATCCTTTTGTCTCGCGTGCTTCCTTGAATGCAGCCCGGATCTCATCAAAGTCATGTCCGTTGATGGTAATGACATGGAATCCGAAAGCGTTGAACTTTTCATCAATCGGATAGGGGGAGTTGACATCCGCGATTCTGCCGTCGATCTGCAGACCGTTGTTGTCAACGATAACCGTCAGGTTGTCCAGCTTCTTGGCGGCCGAGAACATCGCTGCTTCCCAGACTTCACCCTCTTCAAGCTCACCGTCTCCCAGCAGAGTATAGACACGATAGGCCTTGCCGGAGAGCTTCGCGGCAAGCGCCATGCCCGCGGCTGTGGATACACCCTGTCCCAGGGAACCGGTGCTCATATCCAGACCGGGGAGATAGATGATGGAAGGGTGCCCCTGCAGGCGGGAACCGACCTTCCGGAGTGTTGTCAGCTCTTCCTTCGGGAAGTAGCCGCGTTCTGCCATGACGGCATAGAGCGCCGGTGCGCAGTGTCCTTTGGAAAGTACAAAACGGTCCCTGTCCTCGTTTGCAGGATCTTCAGGATTGATATTCATTTCTTCAAAATAAAGATAGGTCATCAGATCGGCACAGGAAAGTGAACCGCCCGGATGACCGGATTTTGCCGCATGGACTTCAGTTACAATATCCTTGCGTACAGCATTCGCTGTTCTTTTCAGCTCTTTGTTCTGCAAGATCAGTACTCCTTTCGCTGTTTTCAGTATAATATAAACAGATATGAAAATGTGTTCAAGGAGACCGGCTATGAAGGATTTCGGTACAACAAAGGACGGTAGGAAGGCTGTGCTTTACTGCCTGGAAAATGACCGCTGGAGAATTGATGTTACGGACTACGGAGCTTCCCTTGTATCATTTGTGGACAAAGAGGCAAACATCGACATTGTACAGGGATATACAGATGTAGCCGGCTATGAAGAACTGTGCCCGTATATGGGCGCTACGGTCGGCAGGGTGTGCAACCGGATCCGCGGGGGAAGGTTCGAACTGGACGGAAAAATCTATCATCTGGAGCAGAATGACCGGGGCAACTGCCTGCACGGCGGCAGTACATCCACTGCATACAAAGTATGGAAGAAGGAAGAGGAACCGGACGCACTGGTCTTTTCCTGCTTTTCTCCGGATGGAGAAGGCGGCTTTCCGGGCAATGTGACCATGCGTACAGCCTACCGGCTGGATGAGAACGGTCTGGAGATCACCCTCACAGCCGAAAGTGACCGGGATACCTGCGTTGCCCTGACCAACCATGCGTTCTTCAACCTGAACGGGCCTCAGTCGGACACTGTCCTGGATCATGAGATGATGCTGGACAGTGATGTACTCTGCTGCATTGATGAAAACGGCCAGACCGGCGAAGAAACCATCGACGTGGAGGGAACACCGTTTGATTTCCGTCTGTTCAAGGAAATCGGCCGGGACATCAACGCAGACGATGTACAGCTGCACTACGGCGGCGGATACGATCATTGCTTCATCGTGCGGGGCGAGGGCTTCCGGCACGCAGGGGCACTGCGCACAGACAGGATCCGTATGGACGTCTGGACGGACCTGCCGGCGCTGCAGGTCTATTCCGGCAACTTCCTCAGCGGTGAGGGAGAAGGCAAGGAAGGCGGCACGTTCCCCCGCAGAAGCGCAGTATGCCTTGAGGCACAGTACGTACCGGACGCGGTGAACTCGGAATGCTGGGACAAACCGCTGGTGAAGGCAGGAGAACCGCAGACGCATACCATCCGGTTCCGGACAGAGCTGCGCAAGGATACAGAACAGTAGAAAGAGGGCAGGAATGAACTATCTGGGCATTGATGTGGGCGGTACATTCATCAAATATGCGGAAATGGACGAAACAGGCAGAATCCTGTCCAACGGCAAAGTACCCACCCCGTATACAACACCGGATGACTATATTGAAACGCTGGTATCCCTGGTGGACAAGGATTATGCAGGCATCTGCATCTCCGCACCGGGATTCATCGATACAGAGCACGGGATCTGCGTATCCGGCGGCAGCCTGGAATACCTCCCGGCCAACTATCCGCTGGCTGAGCTGCTGGAACAGCGCCTCGGCGTCCCGGTGACGGTGGAGAACGATGCGCGCTGCGCTGCATTGGCAGAGCTCTGGAAGGGATCGCTTGCCGGATGCCGCAATGCACTGACGGTCGTCATCGGCACAGCAGTGGGCATGGTGGTCATCCTGGACGGCAGGATCTACCGCGGCTCCCACAACATCGCCGGTGAAATCGGCTATACACTGATGGAAAATGAATACCGGGACATCTACGATTTCTTCGGCATGCGCTTCAGTACAGCCGGCATGCTCAAGAAGATCGCAGATGTCGATGTGAAGTTTCAGGATATGAGCGGAGAGGAGGCTATGGAAAGATACCGGAACAAGGACGAAGTCCTTTTCCCGGTGATCGACCGGCACCTGCGCGATACTGCACGGGCACTGTACGCGCTCCAGTGCATCTTCGATGTTGAGAAGATCTCTCTGGGCGGCGGCATCAGCCGCAATGAACTGTTCCTGAAGACCCTGCAGGAAAAATACAAGGGTCTCTATGAAGAAATACCTTACGGGCTGAAGCCCGCACAGATCACAGCCTGTGCCTTCTACAATGATTCCAATCTGATCGGTGCACTGTACCGGCATCTGTATATGCAGTAAGGAGGAGACAATGAAATACAGAGACAATCCGAAGTTCCCTGCCGGATTCATGTGGGGCGCGTCCAGCGCTGCCTGGCAGGTCGAGGGAGGCGTCGCGGAAGGCGGACGCACACCGGCAATCATCGACATCAACTCAAAGACAAAGTATCCCTTCGCGGACAATTCCATTGCGTCCGACCATTATCACCATGTAGAAGAAGATGTAGCCCTGATGGCCAAAGCCGGCTTCAGCTCCTACCGTTTCTCCCTTTCCTGGTCCCGGATCATTCCCGAAGAGGGTGTGGTCAATCCGGAGGGTGTTGCGTTCTACAATAAGCTGATCGACGCACTGGTTGCGAACAACATCACCCCGATCGTCACGCTCTACCACTATGACCTGCCGGTCTGGGTGGACGAGAAGTACAAGGGCTGGTACGACCGCGGTGTCATCGATGCGTTTGAATTCTACTGCCGCACCTGCTTCCGTGAGTTCGGGGACCGTGTCAAGTACTGGCTGTCCATCAACGAGCAGAACATGCAGATCCTTTACGGCAACTGGCTCGGACTCGACAAAGGCTGCAAGGACTGGAACAAGGAAAAGTGGGATATCAACCACACCATGAACCTCTGCCATGCCAAGGCTGTCCTCGCCTGCCATGAAATGGTTGAAGGCGGCAAGATCGGTCCTGTACCGGGCTATGTGCCGTTCTATCCGGATTCCTGCCGGCCGCTGGACCAGATCGCAGCGATGGACGCAGAGGAGCTCACTGAAAAAATGTGGGATGACCTCTATGTCTTCGGTGAATACAACG
>JAEEYJ010000076.1 GCA_016291725.1 Solobacterium sp. | reverse complement strand
GGTCTGTTCAGGATGGCGAGTATATCATCCGGAAGCCGGTTCTCTTCAGGAAGCGGTCCTTCGGCAGGTACTTCTTCAACCGTCTCATTCGGTGCTTCTGCCGTGTTAGTCTCGTCCGGTTCAGTGGATGTTTCTTCAGCGGCCTTGACCCGTTCTTCTGCCGGTTCGGTTTCTTCCGGGGCAGCAGAAGTCTCTTCAGATGCTTCTTCTGCTGTTTCCTGCACAGAGAGTGTCTCTGCATCGGTTTCTGCTTCGGCAGACATTTCCTGTGCCGGAACTTCAGAAAGCGCTTCGGCAGGTACAGATTCTTCTTCACTGGTGTTCGTTTTTTGCGCAGCAGTCCCCTGCTTACCGGCAGTGAACATCGTCCCAAAGCTCTTCAGCATCTTCTGCAGCCCGGTCATAATCCCTGCCGTTATTTCACTTAAGGGGCTCGCCTGGGACGCAGGTGCACTATCTGCAGGTGCTGGATTCTTCTCAAGCGGTTCTTCCTTTTGTTCTTCGGATGGTTCTTCCACAGGATCCGGTTCTGCTGTTTGCTCCGGATCTTCCGGTGCCGCGGGAACGGGTTCCTCTGCAATCACTGCTTCTTCGGCAAGCACCGGTTCTTCCGGTACGGCAGGATTGCTTTCCACTGCCTCCATCTCCGCAGCAGGATCCGTTTCTTCCTGTTCCTCTACAGTGTCATTATGTACTGCCGGAACTTCTTCAACAGTGCCCGCTGCCGGCTCCACAGCCGCCTCAGCAATGACAGCTGTTTCTTCGGGCACCGGTGCTTCCACTGCAGCAGCCTCCTCCGTCGGTACAGCAGGATCAGCCTGTTCGGGCACTGTTTCCTCCGGCTTCACTTCTGCTTTTTTTCTGCGTGTACGCTTCGGTTTCTCTTCTGCAGACGGAAAAGGCGCTGAAGCTTCAGCGTTGCCTGTTTTCTTTTTCCTTGTCCTCTTCGGCTTCTCAGCGTCTGCTGCAAATGCCGTATCATCCGTTTTCTTCCTGCGGGTTCTCTTCGGCTGTACATCTTCTGCGTTCTGTACAGCGCTCTTTCTTTTCCTTCCGGAAGTCTTACGGACAGAGGGCTCTTCAGGCTCCGTTTCCGGAGACCCTTGTTCTACCATCTCACTCATAAAACGCCCTTTTCCGTTTCAAAAAGTGCTTTTCAGCACTTCTCACGCTCTTCCGGAGTACTTGCCGTCCGCGGTGGAAATCAATACCATTTCACCGTTCTGGATGAAGAGCGGTACACGGATCTCCAGTCCAGTTTCCAGCTTTGCGTTCTTTGTCGCACTGGTTGCGGTATCACCCTTGACCGCCGGCTCGCACTCTACGATCTGCAGAGCCACTTTGTCGGGAAGCGCAACACCGAGCACTTCGCTCTGGTACATGGTAACGTTTACCATGTCGTTTTCCTTCATGAACTGCATCTGCCACTCCAGACGGCTCTTCGGGATCTCGATCTGCTCATAGGTCTCTGTATCCATGAATACCAGTGCTTCACCGGCATCGTAGAGATACTGCATTTCCTTCTTGTCAATGTGAGCCTGCTCGACTTTGTCGCCTCCGACAAAGGAGATTTCGTTGATAACGCCTGAGCGCAGATTCCTGACCTTGACCTTGACAACCATCTGGCGCATCGCTGTCTTGTTCAGATCCAGGTTCAGAACCTGATAGATATTCCGGTCATATTCAAAAGTTGTACCGGGCTTCAACTCATTTACAATAATCATTTTCCTGTTCTCCTACGTAATTATTGTAAGTGTTCGGGCAGGATTGTCAACGAATGGAAAGAAGTTTCGGGGGATTCGGATCATTCCGGAGAAGTATAGAAACGGAGGCCGTATGGAAGAATTGCTGATGTATTATCTCAGGATCGCTCTGCAGTACCATGTCACCGACATTCACTTCTCCCTGAAGGACGAAGAACGGCTGAAAGTCGAAATGCGCGTAGGTGGAATCATCCGGGAACTGAAGGACCAGAAGGCTGATATCCGCTTCTTCCGTTACCTTCTCTACCGTTCCAACATGGATGTCAGCCGCATGATGTATCCCCAGACCGGACGGTTTGAAACAGAGGTGGACGGAACAAAGATCTCCCTGCGCTTTGCTTTGGTATCCAGCTACCGGATTGCCAGCGGTGTTCTGCGCATTCTGAACAACCATGATCCACTGTCCATTGATGAGCTGAGTGCATCACCGGAAACAGCCCTCTGGATGAAAAGCATCCTGAACACCCGTTCCGGCATGTTCCTGTTCAGCGGACCGACAGGTTCAGGAAAGACGACTACGCTGTATACGATCCTGAATGCGGCAGAAGGAAAGAAGATATTCACCCTGGAGGATCCCATCGAGATCTATTCCGAAAAGTATGTTCAGCTGCAGGTCAATGAGAAGCAGAATCTCGGCTACGATGCTGGCATCAAACAGCTGATGCGCCATGATCCGGATATCATCATGATCGGTGAGATCCGGGACAGCACGGCTGCCCGCATGGCGGTACGAAGCGCATTGACCGGCCACTTGGTCGTTTCCACCATCCATGCCCAGAGCTGTGCAGGCGCCATTGACCGGATGATCGATCTTGGTGTCAGCCGTCTGCAGCTGCAGGATGTACTCAAGGGCATCAGCAACCAGCGCCTGTACAGCACCAAGGACGGGAGGCGCACCGGCGTCTACGAAGTATTCAACGGAAAGGAGATTGCGTATTACTTTGCCCATGAACACCCCAGTGAAGATTCCATTCCCCTTCAGGAAAGGATCAGGGAAGCCGTGGCTGCAGGCACGGTTTCAGCGGAAGAAGCGGCGCAGGACCTTGCTTGAGGAAGAGGAATGCGTTTCGATCAGCCGTCTGATGAAGTCGGGATTCACCCTTCAGGAGTGCCTCTCGCTCATTGAGGAGGACACCAATCGGGATGTGCTCTCTGCCATCCGGGAACGCCTGGATGAAGGAGAGGACATCACCGTTGTCTTCCCTCAATACTGCAGCAGTCCCTACCGGAAACATCTTACGGGTTTCCTGCGGATTCTGAGCTTTCCGGAGAGTCTGCAGCTGAGTACAGCCATCATCAGCACCCGTGGATCCCTCCGCAGGGAAACCCTGCGGGAACTGTTCTATCCCTCCGTTCTGATGAGCGGAACCTATCTTGGCATCGTGCTGTTCAACGAACTCTGCTTTCCTCCGCTGATCCGGATGATGGAAAGCTTCCGGCTGTCCCCTGCCCGCTGGCTTGCTGTACAGACACTGCTGCGTACAATGAGCATTCTCTCCGGCCTTCTTCTCATTGCCTGTACAGCTGTGCTGCTGTACTTCACCCGCAGGAAGAACATCGTACACGGCTACGCTGTCCTGCTTCGCTTCCTGCCATCATCCCTGCCGGTCCTCTATGTGTCCGTGGACTTTGTACGCTGCTTCCGGCAGTGTGTCCGGCTCAGTCTTCCGACAAAGCAATCACTGGAGATCCTGCAGGAACTGCCCGAACGGCCGCTTCTGAAGAGCCTCAGTTCACAGATCGCGCAGTCCCTGCATGAAGGAACCGGATTCCTGCAGGCGATGGAGTGCCCTGGGCTGGACAGAACACTGCTCAGGTTCCTGCGCATTGCGGTCATGTCCTCGGAAATGGATGAAATGCTGGATGCCTATATTGACTATTCGGAAGAACGCATCCGGCAGAGATGCCGCAGAATCTCCCGCATCATCCAGGTGTCTTCCTATGCCCTGATCGGCATGATCATCATCCTGGTCTACCAGGTGCTGATGCTGCCGCTGACACTGATGATGCAGATATGAAAGGAGTCAGAATATGAAAAAGAAAGAAGATGGTTTTACCTTGCTGGAGATGGTCATTGTGGTTTCCATCATTGCTGTACTGTTTCTTCTGACAGTGCCCAACATCCAGAAAGTGCTCTCCGTCGTCAACGAAAAAGGATGCGACGCTCAGGTCAAGGTCGTGGATTCCGCCATTCTCCAGTACCGGCTGGAGTACGATGAGAATCCCGGCAGCATCGCTGACCTGATCAATGCCGGCTATCTTACCTCTGCCCAGAGTGCCTGCAAGGACGGCAGGAACATTACGGTATCCAATGGACAGGCATCGGCAGGATAACGGTTTCACCCTGGCGGAGCTGTGCATTGCTGTATGGATTCTGGGCATGCTGACACTGTGTGCCCTCCCCTTTGCCGGAATCCGGATTGCCGACATTCATTCTTTCCCCGATGAATACCTCTGTGTACAGAGCCGGGCAATGCTGCAGAGCCGGCCGCAGCAGACGGAGAACGGCATAACGTTCAATGAACACGGTAATGTCAACCTTGCCCGTACACTGCACTACGGTGCGAAGCAGGTCATCATTGAGCTGGGAGGCGGACGTCTTGTCTTCCGATGATGGGTTCATACTGGCTGATGTCCTGATTGCGGTCGTCATCGTTGCCCTGTGTGCGGAAATCATGCAGAGCACAGCACGCTTGTACAGCAATGCCAGCAGCCGTCTGCGGGAATCCATCCAGCAGAATGAACAAGTGTACCGTGCAGAGCTGCAGTGTACGGAGGAGTGCGTCCTGTGCACCGAAGTGAATCCGGAATGATCCTGGAGCAGTTCCTGCTGTCGCTGGCAGCATTGATGCTGCTGGCGCCGACCATCAATCTCATCCTGTCCCTTCAATTGAAGCTGGCAGCCTTCGATGAATCCGTTCAGGATGAGATTGCCATAGCCCAGCTGCGCAGAATCCTGAATGCAGCCGAGGACTTCCATACAGGTCATGCGCAGCTGTCCTTTACCTACCACGAAGAAACCTGCAGTCTGTACTGCATCAACGACCATCTGATCCTCACGCCCGGGACACAGATCTTTCTCTCGGAGATTCCTTCTGTATCCTTCCGGCAGGCCGGGCATGAGATCACGGTTGTCTGGACGAGAAACGGACATGAAGAAGAAAGAATCATTGCCTGGGAATGAGTCCGGGTTCATTACGGTCTGGATTGCTGCAGCGATGATCGTAATCTGTGCGATGAATGCTGTCCTTCTTGTAAACCTGAACCGCCGGGCGGAAGTCATTCACAATATCCGCAGGGAGAATCTGTATCTTGCGGCGGAATCCAGGGCGCTGGATGAGCTCAGGTGCCGCCTGGAGAACGGAGAAGAACTCACTTCCCCGGTCATCCTCAGCCTTTCCGATCCTGCGCCGGAGACCCTGATCGTTACCCTTCACGACGGTCATATCTATGACTATGAAACCATAAGAAAAGAAGCCGGCTGACGCTACAGCGCCAGACCGGCTTCTGCCCTTCTGAAATACCAGTTCACCTGCTTTTCATGACCGATTGTCGTGGCCGGTCCGTGTCCGGGTATGACCTTCAGATCATCATCCAGATTCCACAGCATCTGCAGGGAGCGGACCATGTCCTCTTCACTGCCGCCGAAGAAATCCATCCGTCCGATACTGCCGGCAAACAGGGTGTCGCCGCTGATCAGTACACTGCGGCAGCGGATGCAGACACTGCCCGGAGTATGGCCGGGGGTGTGATATACGGTCAGGCTGAACGGACCGATGCTCATGGTCCCTTCCATCAACGGTTCGGTCTCCGTATAAACAGGGCTCATGGTACCGCCGGTTGCGGCACTGCCCCTCGTACGGATCATCGCTTCATCTCCCGGATGAATGTACACCGGGCATTCATACTGGTCCGCAAGATCATCCACGGCTCCGGTATGATCATCATGCCCGTGTGTAAGAATGATGGCATCCACTGTTTCATCCTTCGCAATGCTTTCCATGATCTGCTTTGCGCTTCTGCCAGGGTCAAAGACAAGTACATGCTTTCCCTCGTGCAGTATCACGATATTCTCTTCGTACAGCCCGATGGGCA
The DNA here is from genome assembly GCA_016291725.1 of Solobacterium sp. GTDB lineage: Bacteria > Bacillota_I > Bacilli_A > Erysipelotrichales > Erysipelotrichaceae > Bulleidia. The sequence continues at coordinate 6,239 of JAEEYJ010000076.1, read as the reverse complement.
GGACATCGACTCTCATGATCTTCTACAAAAAAATAACCGGACGGTTATTTTTTCTCCTTGTGCGCTGTGACCTTGCGGCAGACAGGACAGTACTTTTTGATCTCCATCTTTTCCGGATGCGTACGCTTGTTGCGTGTACCGATATAGTTTTCTTCTCCGCATACCGAGCACTTGAAGATAATATTCTCTCTAGGCATAGTATCCCTCCTGGTTAATAGACAAAAAAGAGTATATCATAGCTCCTGCTATTTTCCAAGATAATTCATCTTCGGCATTTTCTCTGATTATGAGATAATGGAACAGAGGTAAACGCCTATGAAAAGACAGGAAACCCGGCCTATTTATGTCGGTGGTGTACAGATCGGCGGCCAGGATCAGTGTGTACTTCAGTCCATGACCAATGTACGGGCGAAGGATATTGAAGCGTCCGTGAGGCAGATCAATGAACTTGCGGCCCTGGGCTGCCGGATTGTGCGTCTGGCTGTACTGGACGAGAGTGACGCAAAAGCAATCAAAGGAATCAAGGAACAGACGAACGTTCCCCTTGTAGCGGACATCCATTTCAATCATCTCCTGGCGCTGGAAGCGCTGGAAAGCGGCGTGGATGCCATCCGGATCAATCCCGGCAATATCGGTTCACGGGAGCACACGGAAGCCGTCGTACGCAGATGCAGAGAACGGCATGTTCCCATCCGTATCGGCATCAACAGCGGATCCCTGGAGAAGAATCTGCTGGAGAAGTACGGGGGTCCGTGCAAGGAAGCGATGATGGAAAGCGCAGAGCGGCATGTGGGCATTCTGGTAGATCTCGGATTCGAGGACATCTGCCTTTCCTTCAAGTCCAGCGATCCCATTCTGACCATTGAAGCCTACCGGGCTGCCGCCCAGCGCTTTCCCTATCCCCTTCATCTCGGTGTAACGGAAGCCGGTGGATTCGCTGAAAGCGCGGTCAAGTCATCATTTGCCCTCGGTACACTGCTGTACGAAGGGATCGGTGATACCATCCGTGTCTCCGTATCCGGTCCGCCCCAGGATGAAATGATCATTGCGAAGAATCTGCTCAAAGCTACCGGCCTCATGGACAATGTGCCGGAGCTGATTGCCTGCCCGACCTGCGGACGGATCCAGTACAACATGATCCCGATCGTAGAAGCGATGGAGGACTGGCTGCGTACCATTGACAAGGATATCTCCGTCGCTGTTATGGGATGTCCGGTCAACGGGATCCAGGAAGCTTCCCGGGCGGATATCGGTGTAGCGGGAGGCTATGATTCTGCCATCCTGTTCCGCAAAGGCCAGATTCTCCGCACAGTGCCGCAGGCAGAGATTCTGGAAGCGCTGCAGGAAGAAATCAGAAAAATGCTGTAAAAAGGCGGAGCCCAGGCTCCTCCTTTACTGATTCATAATCGTCTTTGCTCTCAAGCGCAGCTGTTCCTTCAGCTCCGGTGTACAGAATGCCGCATTGATGGCACGCAGCGTACATGCCTTCAGTGTATCCGCATCAACGCCGATCCTGCGCAGCTGGGCATGTTCATTTGCCAGGTCTGTTGCGGCGAAGGTCATATTGTCGCAGTTCAGTGTTACGCAGGCACCCCTCTCCAGCAGCTGTCTGACCGGGTGTTCTATGTAAAGCAGGCCATGACGGCAATTGCCGGTCACACAGACTTCCAGCGGAATCTGTGTGCGGACCACCTCCTGCAGCCATTCTTCGTTCTGGACACAGCCGATTCCGTGACCGATACGGTCTGCCCCCATCAGGATCGCATCGTGTACATGGCTGCCGATGCCCATCTCTCCGGCATGCACGGTACAGGGTATGCCCAGGGATTTCGCCAGATGGATCAAAGGAGCATAGTCCATGAATACACCGTTGTTTTCATAGCCGGCCAGATCCATACCGACCAGTCCCTTTCCGAGGAATTCCTTTGACGCATGGACGGCATCTTCATTGAGTGAACGGTTGAAGGCGGCGCTGTCTCCTTTGTGCATCAGGCAGTTGATGATCCCGACATTGATATCCGGGCACTCCCCCATGGCTCTTTCAGCACCTTCAATGACGGCCTGCAGCACTTCGGACTGGGTCAGTCCCTTTTTCATGTGCTGCTGGGACGCAAAGCGGATCTCAGCGTAGATCATGCCCTTTTCATCGAGCTTCCTGACCAGCCGGTACGCAGCTTCGGAAAGCGATTCCCGCGTCTGCAGAATATCGCACATCAGATCGAATTTACGGAATCCGTCTTCCCGGCTGCTGTATTTGGTCCGGTAGACAATCCGGTAGTAGTCTTCAAAGCTGCAGCCCTGACCCAGCAGCCCTTCCTCCAGAGACCTCTGATATGCCCAGGGCAGGTCCAGCGACCCGTCCAGATGCAGATGCAGATCAACCAATGCAGTTCTTTCCACAGGAGCTCCTTTCAGAACGACAGGCGTTCTTCTTCGTAGACACCGCTTCTCAGCATATCGATCTCTACGCCGTACGGTGCCTTTTCCTTGATATAGGGTGTTTCCAGGATTCTGACCAGATGCGCTGTCCTCGCATTGTGTGCAATGCGGTACAGGGCATCGAAACCGATCTCTCCCTTTCCGATGTTCGCGTGCCTGTCCTTGCGGGCGCCGCGTACATTCTTCGAGTCATTCAGGTGTATTGCCTTCAGATGATCCATACCGATCACCCGGTCGAATTCATCCAGTACAGCGTCAAAATCCGTAACATCGTACCCAGCATCATGGATATGGCAGGTATCCAGGCAGATGCCGTAATGTTCCGGGTGATTCAGTTTCTCCAGAATCCGTGCCAGTTCTTCAAATGATGAACCGAGCTCAGTCCCCTTCCCGGCCATGGTTTCCAGACAGACGGTTACCGGTTCCGGATAATCACCCAGACGGTTCAGACTCTCTGCAGCTGAACGGATTCCCGTTTCCGGATCCGTAACGGTCCAGGATCCAGGATGGAGCACAAGCAGTTCTGCTCCGAGCGCTGCGGTGCGCTGGATCTCACGGTAGAGGAAATCTACAGCGAAGGATGCAGTACCGGCATCCGTACGGTTGGCAGGATTGATGATGTACGGCGCATGGACAATGACCCGGCTCAGGGGAATGCCTGCCTTCCTGAGCATCTCCTGTCCCTCTTCGATCTTCATCCTGGCTGTATCGGTACGTCTGGTATTCTGCGGTGCTCCGGTATACAGCATCAGTGCGTCCGCCCGGTACGACAGCGCTTCCTGCACTGCGCCTGCGAAGTAATCCGGCGCCTTCATTTTGACATGGGAGCCGAGAATCATGATTTATCCTTCTTTGCGTCCAAAGCACGCTGGCGGTATCTTGCCTGCTTCTCCTCGCGGATCTTCTCCCGGATGAAATCCCTTCTCTGTCTGCGTTCCAGCTCTGCGATGGCCTGTTTCCGCTTCTTTTTGTAGCCCGGCTTGACCTTTGTATTCTTCTTGGTCATCATACGGGAGATTTCCTTCTGCATCTCCGTTGTCTTCCTTTCCGGGCGCTGTCCGTAGGGACGAAGATCCTGCCATTTGCCGCTGCGGCAGCGTTTGTGCTCAAAATGAATGCCGCTCTTCATCAATGACCGGATCGAAGCGTCGTCACTCTCTCTGTACAGTGCGTAGCAGATGCCTTTTCCACCGCCTCTTGCCGTACGCCCTGCCCGGTGGATGTAGAAGGAAAGGTCTTCCGGGAATCCACAGGAAATAATATGGGATACTTCCTGTACATCGATGCCTCTGGCTGCGATATCCGTCGCTACGACAAAAGTTGACCGGCCGGATGCCAGTTCCTTCATCGCCTGACGCCGCTTTCTGCTCTCGAGATCACCATGCAGCTCCGTTACGCTTCTGCGGGCACTGCGCAGATCTGCCGCAATGGCTGCCGCTTCTTCCCTTGTATTGGCAAAGATCAGGCAGACATAAGGCTGGATGCCTTCCAGTATGGAACGGATGGTTTCGGGATAGGTGTGATGATAGCACGGAACCAGAATGTGGCGGATCTGCGGACTGAAAGCATCCTCTTCCTCCATACGCATCGTAATCGGATGATGCATATACTTCTTCAGGAACGGTTTCAGCTGCTCCGGCATGGTAGCGCTGAACGCCAGCATCTGCAGGCTTTCGCTCATTCTGCCGGCAAAAGCATCGATTTCATCCAGGAAGCCGTATTCCAGTGTCATGTCCGCTTCATCCACAATCAGAACCGGAGCCAGATCAATGCGCAGCGCTGCTTCATTCAGGAAGAGATCCTTGATCCTTCCCGGTGTGCCGATGACTATGTGCGGCTGGGACGAACGCAGCTGCTTCAGATCCCGGTTCCGGTCCGTACCGCCGGTATACAGCCGGATACGGAGCGCTGGATCCACTTCCGCCATCACTCTGGCCTTCTCATAGATCTGCATTGCCAGCTCCCTTGTCGGGGCTGTAATCACCGCATACGGATGATCCAGGGAAGAATCCACCTTCTCCATCAAAGGAATCAGATACGCATGTGTCTTGCCGGTGCCGGTTCTGCTGAGGCCGATCACATCCTTGCCTTTCAGCACCGCAGGAATGACTTTCTCCTGGATCGGTGTCAGCTCCGCAAAGCCGTTCTTTTCCACAAACCCGCAGGTCTTTTCACTAAGACCGATTTCACTCAACGTTTTCATACAATCACCAACTGTTATAATAGCATTGGTTATTATACAGGATTCTGGGAAAAAGGAGAAATCCGATATGGAAATCATCAGTGTAACACCGCGCGGCTACTGCCAGGGTGTTGTACGGGCAATACGCATCGCTGAGGAAACTGCCGGAAAGCATCCGGGAGAAACGATCACCATGCTCGGTATGATCGTACACAACCGCTACGTCGTACAGAAATGCGAAAGCCTGGGCATCCGCTGCATTGAAGACAGCAGCCGTACCCGTCTGGAACTGCTGGATGACATCGATGACGGAATCGTGATCATCACTGCGCACGGTGCCAATGACGCAGTGTTCGCCAAAGCACGGTCAAAAGGCCTGCAGATCGTGGATGCGACCTGTCCCGACGTTGAAAAGACCCACACCCTGGTCCGCAGCCATGTAGAGCACGGTGATGTCATCTACCTGGGCAAGCACAACCATCCGGAAGCGGAAGGTACCGTCGGCATCTCCCCCCATGTGCATCTGGTTTCTTCCGTGGAGGAAGCGGAGCAGCTGGAAGGCCTTGCGGATGTACTGATCACTTCCCAGACAACGCTGAGCATCCTGGATACCCGCAGGATCCTGGATGCCTGTCTCAGGAAGTATCCGGACGCGAAGGTATATCCGGAGGTCTGCAATGCGACGAGAATACGTCAGGAAGCAGTGCTCAGGCTGAAGAATACCGATGTCCTGATCGTTGTCGGGGATCCGCATTCCAACAACAGCCATCAGCTTGCCCGCATCGGACAGGACAACGGTATACCGCGTACCTGGCTGATCGAGAATGCGGAACAGCTGCGGGATGATATGATCGCCGGTGCAGTGCGCATCGCTGTAACCAGCGGCTCCAGTACACCGAACGAGCTGACGCAGGCTGTGATCGACAGACTGCATGCCCTGGCACAGCAATAACAGAAATAAAGGTCTGTACTATTCGTACAGACCTTTGATTTCATCCTGGGTCAGCCTGCGGTATTCTCCCGGCTTCAGTGCCTCATCCAGCACCAGGTTCTTCATCCGGATCCTACGGAGATAGGTGACGGTATTGTCCAGGATCATGAAGATCCGCTTGATCTCATGATACTTCCCTTCATGGAGGACGATCCGGCAGGTATTGCCTGTGATATCCCTGCACTCCGCCGGTGCGTAGACGGTGCCGTTTTCACCCGTCAGGCCTTCTGCGATCCTTGCGGCATCCGCTTCACTTACTTCATGCTTCAGCTCCACGTAGTATTCCTTTTCCACGTGCTTTTTGGGCGACAGGAGACTGTGGCCGAGCATACCATCATTGGTGATCAGCAGCAGCCCTTCCGTGTCCTTGTCCAACCTGCCTACCGGATACAGATTCAGATATGGTTCAGGGACCAGATCCATGACCGTCGGTACCCTGCCCTTATTGGCAGTAATGTATCCGGCCGGCTTGTTCAGCATGAACCAGACGTACTGGGTATAGACCAGTTCCCTGCCGTCCACAAGTACGCTGTCGGCTGCTTCGTCGATGATGGCTGCCGGATCATTCACAATGGACTCATTGACGCTTACCCTGCCGTTTCTGACCATCCGGCGGATTTCACTGCG
>JAEEYJ010000075.1 GCA_016291725.1 Solobacterium sp. | reverse complement strand
GCTTCCCGGTCCAGCTCCTTCAGGGAGTCTCCGCTGTAATTGTCCAGGATATCCCCGAGATACCACTTTACAAGGGAGCCGCTGGCAGCCATACAACCATTGATCAGCCAACGGTCCGGTACGATGTGATAGTCAAAGAAGAGCTGCGGACAGGTGACGATCTCTTCGGTACAGTAGAGAATATCGCCCCCGCCGCCGAACTTGATCAGCAGATCACCTTCATTGATAATGCCGGCAGACAGTGTGGACGCAACGTGATCCGCACTGCCGGCAATGACCGCGGTGCCTTCCTTCAGCCCGCAGAGAGCAGCCGCTTCCGCTGTGACAGCACCGATGATGGACATGGACGGATTGACCTGCGGGAACCAGGAAGGATCAAAGCTGAACTGTTCCATCATATCTGTCAGCCATACCTGTTTCCGGATATCGAACAGACCGCTCTCCACTGCCCAGTTCATCTCTATGGAACGCACACCGGTCAGCTTGTACACAATGTAGTCGTAGGACCCCATGACCCAGCGCATCCTGGCGAATACGTCAGGTTCATTGTCCCGTACCCACATCATTCTCGGCAGGATGTGCTGCTGGTTGGTATAGCCGCCGGTCAGCCGGAAAAGCTCTTCCTGGTCAAGGCGCTCAGCAATGCAGCGGATCTGTTCCACGGAACGGGCATCGTTCTGCTGGATGGTATTGCGCACAGGCTCTCCGTCTTCATCGAGCATGACGATGGCCGGCAGCATCCCTGTAATTCCTACACACTCCACCTTGCTGAACAGATCCGGACTGTGCTCTTTCAGCTTCCGAAGAGCCGCAATGGTATTGCGCCACCAGTCGGCTGCGTTCTCCTCTGCCCAGCCCGGCTTCAGGGAGATCAGATCATGCGCCTCCCGTACTTCATCGATGATGTATCCTTCCGAAGACACCAGTACAGCCTTGACGGCTGTCGTACCGATATCCACGCCGATTACTGTTCTTTCCATCATCTGCTCCGGAACTCGCGGACAACCTTCATGAATTCAGCGACACGCTGCTCATCCACCATGTTTTCAAAGATACCGTCGTATTTGAATGTTGTGGCAACAACTGCACCGTCCGCAATGGCCAGCTGCTCCGCGATGGTTTCCTTGCGGCACCCGGTATTGGCGAGGACCACAGTGCCGGGAACAGCGTCCTTGACCTCCTTCAGTACAGAAGAATCGGTCGCGGCTCCCGCAGTCAGCCCACTGACACACAGCGCATCCGGCCGGCAGTTGAATACGGTGCTCTTCGCGATCGATGCCGGTGTACGCGGTGCGAGATACGCCGCTGCCTCCGGTACGATATTGAACAGGAGCCTGACATTCTCGGCTCCGATTTCGTGCTGGTGGCGTACGGTCGCTCCGCTGTTGGTGTTCCAGAGACCGAAATCACTGGCATAGACACCGGTGAAGATCTCACGGACGAACGCTGCGCCGGTCGCTGCGGCAAGATCCAAGGACTTCCAGGGATCCCAGAGGACATTCACACCGAAAGGTACCGTGATCTCGTCCATAAGTTCACCGATGATCCTTGCCATCGCGGCGACGGTCTCGGTGCGTACGTCCGTCAGATAGGGCAGGCTGTACTCATTGGAGAACATCACAGCGTCGATGCCTCCGTTCTGCAGTGCATGCAGATCCTTCCGCGCTCTGTCAAGCGCGTACGCCATTCCCTGTTCCTTTCTGTATCCGGGGTCGCCGGGAAGAGGGGCGAAGTGGCACATACCGATGATTGCTTTTTCGGTTCCGATGACTTCTTTCAACCAGGTCATATCGTATTCCTCCTATGATGGACTATGAAGCAGCTGTTCCGTTCCGGATGATCCGGTCCAGACGCAGGGTAAGTACAAAAGCGATTGCAGCAAAGCAGACCGCAACGATCAATGATAATGTATAGGATCCGGACGCGTCCAGCAGGAAGCCGTATCCTGACGTCATCAGCGCGTAGCTGAGGGTATTGAACAGGGCAACACGAGGATAGATTTCACTGTACTTGTCCTTGGCGACTTTCTGGATGATCAGCGGTCCGGCAATGGTACTGTTGGAGAAGTCCGCAGCGTAGAGCGCTGCACCGCACAGCAGAGCAGCAGGAACACTGCGCAGGAAGAGAAGGGTGACAAGCCCGGTGAAGTTGAAGGCCAGCCAGACCAGTACCGCCTTTGTGACGGAAAACCGGTCAGCCGCAAAGCCGAAAGCGATCTTGAACAGCATGTTCGCGATCATGACCACGGAGACGACAATCGCGCTGAATTCCAAGGAGTAGCCGCTCTTGACCGCCAGGCTGGACATATGGGAATTCATACCGTTGACCGCGTTGAAGAGGCTGGTCGTCACGATGATGAAGACCAGCATGCCCAGAGAGAGCGCCGCGGTACCGGCAGATACAGAAGCCTTCTCTTCGCTGACTGCCTGTTCATTGCGGCGGACTGTCAGTGCGCAGGGCAGGCAGACGATCAGCAGGAAGGCTGCCATAACCCGCATGCCGGATTCATAGCCGGCAGAACCGATCAGTCTTCCGACGATCGGATTGGCCAGGGCACCGAACGCACCGCTGAATGCCAGTGCCGTACCCAGAGCGGAACCGTTCTTGTCGCCGTACCATTCCTTCAGCAGAATGGATACCGGGAAATTGGAATAGCTTACGGCACCGATGCCGAGAAAGGCAGAGCAGAGATAGTAGACCCGGATATCATGCACCAGGGACATAATGACATAGGCAATGACGTCAATGATAACGCCGGCAGCCATCAGATGATTGATCCGGATATGCTTCATCAGCCGGGTCAGAACCGGCATGAAGAACGCACTGGCCAGGCTGATGATGGTTGCCATGACCGAGATTCTGCCGATGCCCAGCTTCAGGGATTCCGCGATCGGTGAATAGAAGATGCCCAGGCAGTTGCTGACAAGGCCTACAGCGCCGCCGATGCAGATGCAGCATTTCAGCAGCACGGTGTATTTGTTCTCTTTCATAAAAGACAAATGCCCTTTCTACAGGATATGCTTTGCTGTGCGTGCTTCCTGATCCAGAAGATGTACATACTGCTCAAGAAGATCCAGCGCATCCCGCAGCATTTCTTCCGGCATATCCGGTGTCCCGAACACGGGATAGAAAACATGGGTGCTGTGATCATGGCAGCATGTACGTGCATCTGCTCCGGAGATCATGCTCAGGATGATGCCTTCGTCATCCCGTCCGATGATGTCTCCGGGATAGCAGTGGACTTCCTCTCCCCGCAGTCCGGTGAACGTCTCCCTTTCCTGGGCGGAACAGATTCTAAGATCTCCGCGGACGCAGTCGAGATCATGCGTACCTGACAGCATTCGTGTTCTGATCTCGAACAGGAACGGTACTTCCGCTGCAGGATTGCGGTGGGGAAAGGGCCTGCCCTTGAGTACAGATTCGAACTGCAGCATGACAGGGCAGGTTTTCTTGAATTTCCGAAAAAAGCGGAAATAGGGATCCTGGGAGAATACCGTCCTGCGGTCGTAGTCATTGTACTGCTCTCTGAGCTGTTCAATGGTTTCGTCCGCGGCACGGTAGAACCTTCCTGCATCCAGACAGTGAAGATCCCGGTAGGTCGTTTCCAGCCAGGCAAACAGGATGTTCCTTTCCTGCAGAAGCGGATCTTTGATGAACACAGTCATTTACGGCCCTCCATTATTTCCCTGCAGCCAGTTCTTCCCAGATGGCTTCCGCCTGGGGATGATAGGACAGGAATGTGGTCTTCAGAGCTTTTTCCCATAGTTCATAATGAGTGAACTTAACAGCTTCCGGACCGAGCTGCCCAGCTTTGTATATATCCTTTCCCAGTTTCTTCAGCACCTTTTCGTCGGAGATCTTCAGCAGTCCGAGGAAGGCAGAGCTGTAGCGCTTGTCGCTCATACTGATATGAATGTACAGCTGTGCTGTGTGGAGGAATTCTTTGTACAGAAGCTCTTTGTCTGCTTCGTTCTGTATCTTCTCCAGACCCAGCTCTTTCACCAGATCATGGACGTCTGCAGCGCTTCTTCTGGAAACCTTGCCGCCATGAACGGAATCTGCCGCAAAGGTACAGAAAAACCATAGCTTCAGGAAGTGATCGATCAGAGGGCTCTCCTTGGGATACCCAGGATGACGGTGCTCCAGCAGAAAGCGGCGCGCTGGGTTCTCCTGAGGCGTCATGCCCTGTGTCTCCGCTTCCTTCAGCAGTGCAAAGCGTGTCTCTGCTTCTGTTTCCTTGTAGAAGCACTCCGGCCAGGTAATCATCCTTGTTTCCACAGAACGTGCTTGTTCTGCATTCCATCCCGTCTTCATCTCCATATCCATCACCTCTGCAGATAAAAAAAGTATATCATGTTTGCTGGCAGCAGGCAGAACATGGTACTGTGAAGCAGGAGGAAGCATTATGAGTGATGTAGAGAAGATATATCAGTACCTGAAGGAAGCGGATGTCTACTATCTCGCTACCGTGGAGGGCAACCGTCCCTGTGTCCGTCCGTTCAGTACCGTGAAGGTGTATGAAGGGAAACTGTATATTCTGACCGGTAAGAAAAAGGATGTATACGAGCAGCTGATGGTGAATCCCAACGCCGAGATTGCGGTCATGGGGAAAGACACCTGGATCCATGTCATCGGCACGATGAAGCTGGATGAACGTCCGGAGCCGCTGGCGGCGATCGAGGCGGACTATCCCGGCTTTGCGGTGAAGTACAACCAGGATGAGACATCCCCGAACGCTGTCTTCTACTTTGATACAGGCAAAGCGATTGTTTCTTCGTGGAATACGGAACCGGTTGTCTGGTACCTGTAAAAAAGCATCCGTTCAGGATGCCTCTTCTGTTTTCTTTTTCATGGCTCCCCGGAGCCCTTTTTCTTCGTGGTTCATCATCCGGGTCAGGTTGGCACGATGCTTCCATAGAATGATCAGTGCAAGCACAGCATACATATCCAGAACTCTCAGCGGAGCATTTTGGTAGAACAGCCAGATCGGGACCAGGAATGCTGTGGTCAGGGTGGCCAGGGCGATATAATCTGTAATCAGGGTGATGATTACGGTCAGTACCATGACACCCAGTCCCAGACGCCAGTCAATGCCCAGGCACATACCGATATAGGACGCAAAACCCTTGCCGCCCTTGAAGTGCATGAAGAACGGAAAGATATGGCCGAGGACCGCAAACACGCCGCCGATATACGGACAGTAGACACTCAGGAATATACGCCGGCAGATATATACCGCAAGGAATCCTTTCAGAATGTCCAGGACAGCCGTCAGTACGCCGAATCCTTTGCCCATGGAGATGAAGACATTGGAGGCTCCGGCATTGCCGGTGCCTTTCTCACGGATATCAATGCCTTTCAGCCTGCCGATGATATAGGCAAAGTTGAAGCAGCCGAGAATATAGCCGATCAGAGCACTCAGTAGATAGTTCATGCCATTAGCATACCACAATCCTGTCCATTGCGGCTTTCCGGTATTCATCAAATGCGGCCGGCAGGGCATAGTCCGGGAATTCAGCCAGCGGTACGGACGGAACACTGTCCGGAATATGCGCTGCCTTTACCAGCCAGCCCTTCATATCCCACACCAGATGGGTAAAGATATGCTTTCTGTCCTGCAGAGCTTCCATATGTACAGCAGAGATCCCGGCCTGCTGAAGATGCTTCCTGCTTTCTTCAGCACCCAGATGACCTTCCGTATTGGGGAATTCGCAGAGACCGGCCAGCAGCCCTTTCTCCGGGCGCCGCTGCAGAGCGATCTGTGTCTCATCATAGATGACGAATACGGTCATAGGAATGACCCTTCGTTCCTTGGCAGCCGAGCGGAACGGGATGGTATCGACGGCATCCTGCGCACGGGCAAGGCAGGCAGAGCCCCACGGACACTGTGCACAGCGCGGGATCCCGTTCGGAATGCATACAAGCGCCCCCAGCTCCATCAGCCCCTGGGTAAAGGAACTGACAAAGGAAGGCTCTGTACATAGATCCGGATTCCCGGCATAAAAGCGGTTTATGGTGTTTTCCATGCTGTGCTTGACTGCAGCGGTACGGATATCCTCCTGTACGGCAAACAAACGTGCCAGGACGCGCAGTACGTTGCCGTCCACGGCTGGGCGGGGAATGCCGAACGCGATGGAGGAGACTGCTCCTGCTGTATAGGGACCGATGCCCGGCAGCTCCAGGAGCTCTTCATAGGAAGCAGGGAGATTATCCCTGCCGTGGTCCGCAAGGTACCGCGCGCACTTCTGCATATTGCGCACACGGCTGTAGTAGCCAAGGCCTTCCCACAGCTTCAGCAGTCTGTCCTCCGGGCAGTCTGCGAGATCCTTGAGTGAAGGAAGGACTTCCCGGAAGCGCAGGAAATAGTCGATCACCGTTTCGATCCTTGTCTGCTGCAGCATGATCTCGCTGATCCAGATTTCATACGGGTCTCCGGTGCGCCGCCACGGGAGATCCCGTTTGTTCTCTTCATACCATTGTACCAGTGCCAGCGCACTGTCCCTTGCAATGTCCATCCTGCTCATTGTACATCAAAAAAAACCCGCCGGAGCGGGTTCTGTGTATGATCAGATCTCGGAGATGGTGCAGTTGTCGAAGAGCTCCTGCTGCATGTCGTCCAGGTGCTCCTTCGTCCAGACAGCCATTGCGCCGCCTGTGTGCAGGAAGATGGTGTCTTCCGCAATGATGCCCTTGTCGATCATATCCAGCAGGCCTCTGAATGTCTTGCCGGTATAGGTCGGGTCGGAGATAATGCCTTCTTCCCTGGCCAGTTCGAACATAGCAGCTCTTGTCAGCGGATCCGGTTTGTTGTACTCTTCGCCGCTGTACGGCGCATCATCCGGTCCGTACTGGATGTTGATGTCTTCCGGTGTAACACGGAAGTCCATCTCATAGAACTCAGCAACCTTGTTTACGAATTCGGATACAGTTTCCTTCTTGGTGCCAGGGGATACCGGTACACCGATGACATCGAACGGTGCATGGAAGTAGCGTACACCGACGTTCAGACCGCCGAAGGTACCCAGGGAACCGACAGTAGCTACGAGGTGCTTCGGATGGATGTCCATCGCTTCGCACTGGTCCATGATTTCCTTGACTGCCATGATGTAGCCGACGACACCGGTCAGAGTGGATCCGCCGACCGGGAGATTATAGACTTTGTCGCCCTGTGCTTCATACTTAGCGATGACTTCCTTTGCGGCCTTTTCCATATCGGTTGTAAAGACAATGTCGGTGCCCATCATTGCGTCCAGGGTCAGGTTTCCGGACAGGTATTCCGGCTTCTTGCCGCCGAGGACAAGGATCGGCTTCATGCCGCACTTGATCGCTGCTGCAACAGTGGTACGTCCATGGTTGGTCTGCGGTCCGCCGTATGTCAGCATCGCTGTATAGCCGCCGTCCAGAGCTTCCTTCATAACATACTCGAGCTTACGGGTCTTGTTGCCGCCGAATGCGGGTCCTGTTGCGTCATCACGCTTGATGTACAGATTGAACTTGCCGCCGGTATGCTTTTTTGACAGATGCTCCATTTTTTCCAGAGGAGTTGGATACTCGCCGAGGTGGATCTTTTCCATTTTTTCCAGTTTCATACAATACTCTCCTTTTTATGAATGATGGTCTTGAAATGGTAGAAATGATTACTTTTATTATAACTGTTTTGCAGTATGAATGACAGCGCTCTGTACATTCCTACTGATGTTCTTCCAGCCAGCGCACTGCGGTCTGGCAGTAGACAGCAGTACCGATGGGCAGTGCGGATTCATCAAAGATAATCTTCGGGTTGTGGTGGGTGATATCGGGACCGGCAATGCTTCCGGTGCCGATGTTGACATAGATCGACGGCACTCTTTCCGCTACGGCTGTGAAGTCCTCTGTTCCTCCGTACTCATGCACTTCCACGACATTCTCTTCGCCGACGATCTCGGCAATGTATCCCGGAACACAGTTGTACATATCCGGATGGTTGTACATCGGTGCCATGCCGTACACGTACTCTACTTCTGCCGTGCCACGGAACGCCAGGGCAATGCCTTCGCTGATCTCCTTCACGCGCTGCTTCAGGAAATCCCGCCTTTCTGCGGATGCGGCTCTGACCGATACTTCCAGGACACAGGTGCCGGCCTGGGTATTGCAGGAATCGCCGCCGTAGATCTTGCCGGTCAGGACGATGGAACGCTCCTGGTTGGATACTTCCCGTGAGATCAGTTCTTCCAGACCGGTAACGATGTGTGCAGCGATGCTGATGGCATCCACACCCATCTCAGGTGATGCACCGTGTGACTGCTTGCCGTGTACGGTAACCTTTACAAAGTCACCGGAGAACGTGACGTAATCCTTCTTGTAGGAAATTGTACCGACATCGGAATGCTTTCCTCCTGTGGAGGTGTGCATACCGAAAGCCACATCCACGGGAGGGTTCTCCAGCAGACCGTTCCGGATCATCTCCGCCGCTCCGCCGAGGATTTCTTCTCCCGGCTGGAACATGAACTTGACCCGGCCTTTGAGCTCGCTCTCGTGCTCCTTGAGCAGCTTTGCGGCACCCAGCAGC
>JAEEYJ010000074.1 GCA_016291725.1 Solobacterium sp. | reverse complement strand
TACGCTGCGGATTGCAATGTCTGCCGGCGATACGGATGCGCTGGACTCCAACGGCGATCTGATCATCAACGGCGGCACAATTGATATTACTGCCCAGTTCGCCTTTGACTACGTAGGCCAGGGCATCCTGAACGGCGGCACTGTCACGGTCAACGGTACACAGGTGACATCCATTGCCAACTCCATGATGGAGGGAGGCATGCAGGGGCAGATGCCTCAGGGAGGCCAGATGCCTGAGGGAACTCCGGGCGGACAGATGCCCGGTGAAGATCCGAACGGACAGCCTCCGCAGGGACAGAGTCCCGGTGGGCACCGGCCGGGAGGAAACTAAGTAAAAGCGCAGACCTTCCATGGTCTGCGTTTTACTGCAGGTAGATCTGCTGCAGCGTTTCCGGCATGGAGCGGTACATCATCCGTACCAGGATCTCAGGCGGTACCGGACTATTGCCGGCAATCCATTCACGGATGATACTGGCAGCGCCGCAGCAGTACAGGCGGATGGTAAACATCAATTGGGCATCGAGTGCATCTGTATGAAGGAGCGCCATGGCCCGGTCTGTATAGCGGTCAACATAGTATTCCTGAAGATCCTGCCACACAGCATACACGGACGGATCCTTGAGCGTTTCCATATACGGAGCCATGGCATCCCTCATACGCTGCAGACTGCCGGCTTCTTCCCTGACATCCGTACTGTCCGTTCTGAATGCCTGGTGATGGAACATCCAGGCAATCAGATCATACTTGTCCTTGAAATGGTAATAGAAAGTAGAACGCTCGATTCCGGACCTTTCACAGATTTCTGTAATCCGTATCCTGGTGAGCGGCTTCTCCTGCATCAATCGCTGCATCTGTTCTGCAATCCATAATTCTGTTCTGTCCACCGTATTATCTCCTTTTTACTACATATTGCCTATTATGTAGTTTTTTACTACATATAGCATAATATGTAGCACTCCTGTACGCAATAGCCGCATATATAGAAAACCGTCCGGGTTTCCGGACGGTATGCTTTATTTCCTGGCTTTTTCAATGACTGCCCGGTACGGCATCAGCATTCCCTTCGTCATGTTCACCGCGCCTTTTTTCTTCACAGCGCTGGAGTTCATCAATGCGGACACAAGGTACATGGCAGCCACCCTTCCCTTATGCTTCTGCGGGAAGTCGTCGTAGAAGCCATGTTCCTTGTAGAAGCGATGGTCTTCCTTCATCAGCCCCTGCATCTGCCAGATCAGATCCCGGAAGATCTTCAGACCGCCGGTGCCGTAGAAGTTCTTCGGCTGTTCGTAGTGATTCCTTACTGCATACTCGATCGCTGCGGCAAGGCGGTCGATGGCCTTGTCCGGCTGCGATGCGTCGTCGACAATTCCCGCAAGGAAGTTGCCGCCGACCTGAGCGCGGGATTCCATGATCGTCCGCAGATTCTCTTCCTCTGCCGGACTGCCGTCAATCAGATAGCCCATGGGCTTTCCCATGGTCACTGTCCGGTGTCCGTTGCAGAACTGGCGGTCATCGTACATTTTAAAGCGGCTGCCCATGGAATGATCCTTGATGGTGAACGCATAGACAATGGCGTCTGCACTGTTGATGTTGGTGCGCAGATAGTCATCAAAGCCATCCTTGTAGATGCACGTGCCGTCCACCGCACAGTGGAAACAGCCCAGACAGCCGCCCGCAAAGGGAAAGGTACGAAGATTGATCCTGGTGACTGCCATATTCACGGAAGCGGTGAACCGGCTGATCATGGACTGCAGGTATACATTGGGATAATCAGGATCATCATCGTAGACAACAGCTACTGTACCCTGCTTGTTCATCTCATTGACAATATTGTCCGAAGCCCGGTAGCGTACCGGTTCCTTGATCACCGGCCGTACAGGATCCGGAATTCCCTGCTGGATCTTCCAGGTAATGTATTTCCAGAACTCCCGTGCTTCCTTCTGCCCTTTCTCCGTTAGCAGATCTTCCATATCGGCCGACAGTCCACCGGCATACTTCAGTCCCAGGTCAAGGCAGTTGTCCTCGATGAACCGGTGGGCTGTCATGTCATAGAAATGCTTGGATGTTGTGATCTGTACTGCATACTTCCCGCTGAGATCCAGTTCTTTCTCCTTGATCAGTTCAATGAAGCGGTGCAGCTGTGCAGGTACGATAAAGGTATAGACGGGATAGCAGAACAGGATCAGGTCTGCTTTTTCAAGCAGCTGCTCCGCCTCATGGAAATCCTTTTCAATCGACCGGATCTGCTGCCCGACATGCAGAATATCCATGTTATCCATCAGACCGCAGGCTTCCAGATAATGCACTGTCTGCAGGGTAATGCTGTCCCTCCCTGCCGGTGAGCCGTTCAGAACAAGTATGTTCATGCTGAGTACCTCCGTATTCAGTGTAGCAGAAAGAAAACGGCATCTCTGCCGTTTTGTCTGCTACTTTGTGCGCCAGGTTGTTCTGGAGAACAGGACCAGCATGGGCATGATCTCCAGCCTGCCTGCCAGCATATTGAAGATCATAACGATCTTTGAGAGATTGCTGTAGGCGTAGTAGTTCATGGTCGGACCGACGGCTCCGAAACCGGGACCGATGTTGTTGAAGGTTGCGAATACTGCAGAGATGTTCGTCTCCATCGAGAAGCCGTCCAGCGAGATGATCAGGAAGCTGATGATCAGGATACCGACATAGGCAATCAGATAGCCATGAAGATTGGCCAGAACCTTTTCATCGACCCCCTGCCCGTTCATCTTCACTCTGCGCACTTCCGTAGGATGAAGGTTCTCATGGATATTGCGGCGCAGAGCCTTCAGCATCAGTACGAAGCGGGCGATCTTCAGACCGCCGCCGGTGCTTCCGGCGCAGGCCCCGCCCAGCATCAGGATCAGCATGATCGACTTGGAGAGCGCAGGCCAGAGGTCAAAGTCCGCTGTAGCGAAGCCGGTCGTGGACATCACCGTACCGACCTGGAACGCTGCATGATGGATTGCCTCTCCGAGCGAGCCGTACAGACCGCGGATATTCAGGCTGATTACTGCGATCGACGCAAAGATGATCAGCAGATAGGTCCGCAGTTCTTCATCCCGGAATACATCCTTGAAGCGCTTCAGCAGAATCAGGTAATAGCAGCTGAAGTTCACACCGAACAGGAACATGAACACAGTAGTGATCGTCTGGGCTGCCGGGGAGTATCCGGCCAGGGAGTCATTCCTTACACCGAATCCTCCGGTGCCCGCTGTACCTACCGCATGGCAGAATGCATCGAATACCGGCATGCCTGCCAGATGCAGCAGGATGAAATCAATGACGGTCAGTCCGGTATAGATGAGATACAGGATCAGAGCCGTCTTCTTCATCCTCGGCACCATCTTGCCGACCGAAGGGCCCGGGCTCTCTGCCCGCAGGATGTGCAGCGTGAATCCACCGTTCTTGCCGCTCAGCGGTACAATCGCCATCAGGAAGACCAGAACACCCATGCCGCCGACCCAGTGGCTGAAGCTCCGCCAGTACAGCAGACCGCGCGAGAGGCCCTCTACATTGCTCAGAATGGATGAACCGGTCGTTGTAAAGCCGGATACCATCTCGAACATGCAGTCCACATACGACGGAATCTGACGGGAGATCCAGAACGGAAGGCAGCCAAGAGCAGACATCACGAGCCAGCTCATACCTGTCGTTACAAAGCCTTCCCTGGCATAGAAGCCTTTCCTGGCATTCCTGCCGGTCCAGGTGAACAGTGCACCGACCACCAGGATGATGGCTATGGAAATCATGTAGGCACGTACAACATCCGGCTCTCCGTCAAACCAGCCGATGACCGCTCCCGGCAGCATCAGAAAGGCTTCCATGAACAGAATATAGCCGATAATGCGCAGAATCATTCTGTAGTTCATGGGTTCAGTCCTCGAAGATATCGTTCAGCTCTCTGATCTTCAGATCACTGCCAGCAACAATCACCAGGGTATCACCGGGCAGGAAACGGGAAGAACCGCTCGGGATCTCTGTCTCCAGACCACGGGTAATGCCGGCAATCAGCACACCGTGCTTGACATGGATATCCTTGAGCTCTTCACCGCAGTGCCTTGTTTCATCATCCACATCGAATTCGATCGCTTCCGCTGTACCGTTGCCGAACATGTGCACGGTCAGCGCGGCCCCCTTGGTGTTCTGGATACTGCGCACATAGCGTACGATCGTACTGCTGATCATCTCCTTGGAAGAAATGACGCTGCCGATGGGAAGGCTGTCCAGCATACGGTTGTTTTCGGCATGGGACATCTTAGTGATGATGGTCGGAACGCCGCAGGCCTGGCCGAACAGTGAAATGACAATATTCAGCTCATCCAGCCCTGTCAGTGTAATGAGCGCATCAAAGCTGCCCAGATTCTCACTCTCCAGGAACTGCTGCGAACTCGCATCGCCGAGGATGATGCGTGCCTTCGGCAGGAGTGTAGCCAGTTCGTTGCAGCGGGAAGGCTTCTTTTCGATGATGGTGGCACGGATACCTGTATCTTCCAGCTCCCTTGCCAGATAGTAGCCGATCGTACTGCCGCCGGCAATCAGAACATCCTTTACCCTGCGGGTCAGGATTCCCAGATTCCGCAGCAGTACAGACAGGTTGTTCGTAGATGCAGTAACGTGGATGCGGTCGTTTTCCTGCAGGACAAAATCACCGTCCGGAATGATGCATCTGCCGCCGCGCTCTACAAGCGCAACCAGGACCGTAGTATGCACAATATGGTCAAGATCATTCAGCTTTACGTTCTTCAGCTGGCTGTTCTCATCAATCCTCAGGGTAACGATTTCTGCGTTCCCCCTGGCAAAAGTATCAATATTCAGGAATCCAGGATACTGGAGGAGACGCTTGATCTCCACAGCAGCGTTCTCTTCCGGGTTGATGGACATATCCAGACCGAACAAAGAACGCATACGGACAGCCTGGGAACGGTAGTCAGGATTGCGGATCCGGGCAATGGTCTTGATATCTTCATTGATCGAACGTGCTGTCATACAGGCAAGAAGGTTCACTTCATCCATGTCTGTAACAGCGATCAGCAGATCGGTATCCCGCGCACCGGCTTCTTCCAGTACATCCAGACTCGCTGCATTGCCCCGGACACCGATCACGTCGTAGTTCTCCATGATCGATTCGAGTACATCTGTATCATTGTCTATGATCGTCAGTTCGTGTCCTTCTGCAGAGAGCTTCTCAACGATTTCCGATCCTACCTTGCCGCTTCCGGCCACCAGTATTTTCATAAGCATACCTCGTATTTCAAAAGCATATTATTTATTCTACCACTATCTGCACCATTCGACTATCCTGCGGTCCTTTTGACCCAGATCCACGATGGACTCCGGTTCTTCCGCAGGACGGATCACCATGGCTCTCCTAAAGGTACAGGTGGACCAGTTCTGTACTGACCGTGTCTGTACTGAACGCTCTGCGGACGGCATACCGGTACAGTTTCTGCTGTCCGGCGTACTTCTGCCTGAGGCTTTCAGCGAACTGCTCTGCCGGCATGCCGTTCCGGGCATCCGACTTGTAGTCGTAGATCTTCACCGTTCCGTCCTTCTGCAGGACCACCAGATCGGCAGTACCATTGATCCAGCACTGCTTCACAGCCGGTCCCGGATCAATGCCGAAACGCTTGAAATCGGCTCTGAACACATCCAGGAAAGCCGGAAGTTCCTCTTCCTCTACATAGAAGGAGAAGGTGTATTCCGGCAGAACCTGTACTGCCTGTGCCATGATCGGTTCGATGAGCGTCTTCAGGTATTTCACCAGCACCGGTTTCAGGAAAGCGGTAATGCGCTGCGGATCATCGCTCTCCAGCATCTCATTCCTTTCACTCATCACGGCTTCATTCAGAATGCGCTCTACCGCCTTCTCCTCGTCCGTACGGTCCAGTATCCTGTATCTTCGCACAAGAAGCTCGAACGCTTTGTGCATGACCAGACCAAGGCCCTTTCCAGACGGTCTGTCCTCCGGAAAGTATCCTTCATCCTTGGCGGTATAGCCGGACAGTCCGTCTCCTTCCAGCTGGCTCGGTGATACTGTGAGGGTATTCACTGCGTATACTGCATCGTTCAGGGAATCGGTCTGTTCCCGCAGATCCTCCAGGGTCAGGAATCCTTTCTTTTCCGGCTCCTCTGCAGGAACAGTCCCTTCCGGGTCTTCTTTCCGTTCCTGGTACCAGTCTGTAATCAGCGGCAGGTCTTCGGTGCAGTACCGCCCATCAGCGAACCAGCACTGCTTGTCCTTGTCCCATGCCGGCATGAAGATCAATGCGTGGGCTGCCCTGGTTGCCGCAACATACTGCAGACGGATGGCCTCCGCCGTCTCATCTTCCCCTGCCATCCGGTAGGTATCCGGATCATCCCTGAATGTCGGTACATGGGTTGTTCTGCCGAGATCAAAGCGGTAATCCGCAGCAGGATAGTACTTTCCTGCCTTGCGGAAGCCGCTGTAGGAGGGTTCTTCCTTCTTGGTACGGTCCGCAATGATCACCACATTCGCCGTAAGGCCTTTGGACTTATGTACATTCATCAGACGTACCGCGTTTTCACCGCTCTCCAGCGGCAGATCACGCTCAACATAGGCGGTACGGTATTGTTCCATTGCGTCCACCAGTTCCGTCAGATTGTGTACATCCTTGTTTTCCAGACAGGCTTCGATCATCTGGTGCAGATGAATCCGGTACTGGCGGACTTCCTGTTCAGAGTAGACCGTATTCTTCGGAACGTAGTATTCTTCATGGTTCATCAGATACTGTACGATGGATGCCGGATCCGCGCCCTGCCGGTCAAACATGGCATACAGTGTACGCAGTGTGTTTTCTGTTCCAAGGAGCACTTCTTCGGAAATACGGCTGATTTCATCACCGGAGCAGACCTGGATTGCCGTAAAACGGTTCTGCAGGTTCTTGGCATTGGCAAACCAGGACAGCAGTCCGGTGAAGTTCTCCAGCACCTTGTCCCTGGCAACGCTGATCTTTCCGGCAATGCTGACAGGGATGCCCCTGGTATAGAATTCATCAGCGTACAATGACATATTCGTTGTATTCCGGGTTATGACCATGAAGTCGGAATACTGCAGTCTGCGTTTCTTTCCGTTCTTCTCCTCCAGGAAACAGGCCGGACTGCTGACAAGCGCCTGGATCAGACCGACTGTCCACCGGGCATCGGTCGGATTATCCTTGCTGTTCTTCTCTCCCTCATTCCGGGGATAGGCAAATACACCGTGCAGAGCCCGCTCATCCTGAGTGATCCATTCTGTCTTCATCGGTTCATAGTTCTCCATGAGGTCCGTATAGACTGCATTGACCCAATCAATGATTGCCCTGTTGGAACGGAAGTTGTAATTCAGCTGAATGACCTCACAGCCCGGGGTACGCGTCATCATCCGGTTTACATCTTCGTAGACGGCGATTTCCGCCCCTGTAAAGCGGTAGATGGACTGCTTGGGATCACCGACCACAACCAGCCTGTCCTCGGCCAGAAGGGTATCCTCCGGCGCTGTACCGGGCTTCTCTGCCAGCATTTCTACAATACGGGTCTGCAGTCCCGTTGTGTCCTGGAATTCATCCACATAGATCTTTGTATACCTGCTCCTGAGCCTGTCCAGAACTTCCGGATGTGCCAGAAGAAACTGCTCTGCCCGGACCAGGATCTCGTTGTTGTTCAGCTGCAGCGGTTCTTCCGCATAGGCATCCTGGTAGGCCTGCTGGATCCGCTGTACATACCGGACAGCCTTTCTGGCTTTGTAGGTTTCAAATACCGTTTCCAGATCCATATACATTGCGCCGGTATCCAGCCGGGACAGGACGGCTTCTTCTGCCTGTGCCACTTCCTCGTAGAAAGGATCCGGATTGCCGCGCTGGTAGTAGGCTTTTTCCCCTGTGCGCCACTGCTGGACACAGGAAAACCAGGGAACGAGCGCCTGCGCCGCCAGCATGATGGCTCCGTCCGTGGACAGGTCTGCTTCCTTTATTCTGTTCATACTGTCGATGAATGACTGGGTGTCCTTGAGGAACTTCTTTTCCCCTTTGCCGTCCTTTGTACGCGGTTTGTACTGTTCCTTTGTCGCAGTGAGCTGTTCTGCCAGCTGCACCATCGGACCGAGCAGGCTGTTTACACAGCTCTTCGCTGAGCCGATGATTTCTTCATAGGCAGGAAGATCATGCAGAATGACTTCTTCACGGATATCGGAAAGCTCAAGGAAGGTCGTCTGCAGTACATTCCAGTAGAAGCGTCTTCCGGTTCCTTTGGTCAGCCAGTCATCCCGGAACATCCGGTAGATCTCCTGATAGTGCGCACGGCGCCACTGCCCGAAGAATGCCTTCTTCCGGTTGAGATCATATTCGTCTTCGAGCAGCTCTGCTCCGAGCGCTACGTGGGACTCAAAAGCGTATTCCCGCAGAATCTTCAGCAGAAAGGAATGGATGGTTGAAATCTGCATCAGTTCGACATTGGCCAAAGCGTCCTGCAGAATTCTGTTCTCTGGATCCGCTTTGAGCTTGTCCGACAGCCTGGCCGCGATTTTATCCCGCAGTTCATTGGCCGCTGCGTTGGTATAGGTAATGATCACGAATTCATCGATCGGTGTACCCAGTTCAATCTGCCGGCTGATGCGTTCGCTCAGCATCGTCGTCTTGCCGCCGCCGGCGCCGGCTACAATGCTGTAGTTTCTATGGCCTTCCTGCGGGATTTCCAGCCGCAGCAGTGCCCGGTT
>JAEEYJ010000073.1 GCA_016291725.1 Solobacterium sp. | reverse complement strand
TACCAGCTGGATCCTGCCCTGGGTCCGGTAGATGCGTATCTGGATATCAACACGATCATACGGATTGCCAAGGAGCACGATGTGGACGCGATCCATCCCGGCTACGGCTTCCTGTCCGAAAACCCGGATCTGGTAACAGCCTGTGAGAAGAACGGAATTGTATTCATCGGTCCGACCGTAGAGAGTATGAACGCAATGGGGGACAAGATTTCCTCCAAACAGAACGCTATTCTCGCCGGAGTGCCGATCATTCCGGGTGTGGACCATTCGATCAAGACAGTAGAAGAAGCGGAGAAGATTGCGGCAGAAGTAGGCTATCCCGTGATGCTGAAAGCATCCAACGGCGGTGGTGGACGCGGAATGCGCATTGTAGACGATCCGGCAAACATGGCCAAAGAGTTCAAGGAAGCCATCAACGAATCCAAGAAAGCATTCGGCGATGATCAGGTATTCATTGAAAAGTACCTGCGGGGTCCGAAGCATATCGAAGTGCAGGTGCTGGCAGACAATTACGGCAATGTTGTGCATCTGTACGATCGTGACTGCTCGGTGCAGCGGCGTCATCAGAAGGTCGTGGAATACGCACCGGCATTCTCGGTGCCGCAGAAGACCAGGCAGGAGATCTTTGACGCTGCTGTACGTCTGTGCAGGCAGGTCGGCTACCGCAATGCAGGTACCTGCGAGTTTCTGGTGGACAGGGACGGCAGACCGTATTTCATCGAAATGAATCCAAGGATCCAGGTGGAACATACCGTATCCGAACTGGTGACGGGCATTGATCTGGTTCGTTCCCAGATCCTGGTGGCCGAAGGATATCCGCTGGATTCGGAAGAAATCGGCATTCCTTCGCAGGATTCCATCAGTGTCCACGGATACTCCATCCAGACAAGAATCACCTCCGAAGATCCGGCCAACAGCTTTATGCCGGATACGGGAAAGATCGAGGTATACCAGACCAGTACCGGCAATGGTATCCGTATGGACGGCGATAATTTCTATACCGGTGCGGAAGTGCTTCCGTACTATGACTCTCTGCTGGTCAAGCTCTGTTCCTATGACAGAACATTCAAAGGTGCGGTGGAGAAGTCGCTGCGTGCACTGCGGGAGACACGGATCCGCGGCATCAAGACGAATATTCCGTTCCTGATCAACGTGGTCAACAATCCGGTCTTCCAGAAAGGTGAATGCCATACAACCTTCATAGAAGAAACACCGGAACTGTTCGATCTTTCCTACAGCGTAGACCGGGCAACGAAGATCCTGAAGTTCCTGGGAGACCGGATCGTCAATGTATCGCATGGAGAAAAGCCGTACTACGCGGACCGTATTCTGCCGGTGTTCGATGAAACAGAGCCGGTGTACGGAGCGAAGGATGAACTGAAGAGGCTCGGAGCGAAGGAATTCACACAGAGCATCCTGAAGGCAAAGAAGCTCTACGTCTCCGATACATCCATGCGGGATGCACAGCAGTCGCTGATCGCTACACGGATGCGTACAAAGGATATTGTCGGTGCGGCAAGGATGACGAACCATGTTATGCAGAACGGATTCTCGGTAGAAGCCTGGGGCGGAGCCACTTATGATACGAGCTACCGTTTTCTGAAGGAATCCCCGTGGAAACGCCTGCAGATCCTCAATGAGCGTATGCCGAACACACTTGTACAGATGCTGCTGCG
The DNA here is from genome assembly GCA_016291725.1 of Solobacterium sp. GTDB lineage: Bacteria > Bacillota_I > Bacilli_A > Erysipelotrichales > Erysipelotrichaceae > Bulleidia. The sequence goes on along the minus strand of JAEEYJ010000073.1, from coordinate 3,804 downwards.
AGCGTCCAATGCGGTCGGCTACAGCAATTACCCGGACAACCTGGTACAGGAATTCATCCGGATTTCAGCAGCTCACGGTGTGGATGTATTCCGTATCTTTGATTCCCTGAACCTGATGGAAAACATGAAGATGCCGGTGGAGACAGCCCTGGCGACCGGAAAGATCGTAGAGGGAGCAATCTGCTATACCGGTGATCTTCTGAACCCGGAGGAAACGAAGTATACACTGGACTACTACATTCGCAAAGCCAAGGAACTGGAAGCCATGGGTGTGCACATCATAGCCATAAAGGATATGGCAGCTCTGCTGAAGCCTTACGCAGCAGAGCTGTTGGTAAGGGAACTGAAGAAGGAAATCCACCTCCCGGTACATCTGCATACGCACGATACGACCGGCACAGGTGTAGCAACAGTACTGAAGGCAGCGGAAGCCGGTGTGGATATCGTGGACTGTGCGATTGAATCGATGAGCTCGAATTCGTCCCAGCCTTCCCTGAACGCGGTCGTAGAAGCTCTGCGGGGTACAGAAAGGGACACTGGCATCGATCCAGCAGGCCTGAATGAATTGTCCCGGTATTATGAACACGTCCGGAAGGTCTACCATGCGTTTGAGAGCGGCATGACCTCGCCGAACGCTTCGATCTACCGGTATGAGATCCCGGGAGGACAGTACTCCAATCTGCTTGCCCAGGTATCGGAGATGGGCAGCCGGGAAGACTTTGAACGGATCAAGGAACTGTACCGGCAGGCGAATCTGCTGCTGGGCAATATTGTCAAGGTTACACCGACTTCCAAAGTTGTGGGTGATATGGCGATCTTCATGCATAAGAACGGTCTGACGATGGATAATGTTCTAACTGGCGGAGCCAGCCTGTCCTGGCCGGATTCTGTCGTGGATTTCTTCCGGGGCATGATCGGTACTCCGGAAGGCGGTTTCAACAAGGATCTGCAGAAGATCGTTCTGAAGGATCTGAAGCCGGTCGAGGGAAGACCGGGCGCGCTCCTGCCGCCGGTGGATTTTGAAGAGATCAAGCAGATGCTGGCGCACAAGTTCGACATGCGTTCCTTCACACCGGAGGAAATGCGGCAGAAGGCACTCAGCTATGCTATGTATCCGAAGGTCTACGAGGATTACTGTACGCACTTTGAAGCCTACAATGATGTCACGACACTGGAAAGCCATGTGTACTTCTATGGTCTGCGCAAAGGCGAAGAAACCGTTCTGAAGGCCGGTGACGGCAAGGACATGCTCATCAAGTTCATCGATATGTCCGATGCAGACAAGGAAGGGTACCGTATACTGACATTTGAAGTCAACGGTGTACTGCGTGAAATGAAGATTCTGGATAAAACCATGGAAGTGGTCAGTGACAGAAAACTGAAGGCAGACAGGAATAATCCTGCCCACCTTGGTTCAACGATTCCGGGAACGGTGGAAACCGTGCTGGTGAAGGAAGGCGACAGGGTGGATGTTAATACACCGCTGATGATTGTAGAAGCGATGAAGATGGAGACAACGTTCGTATCGAGTGTGAAAGGAACGGTGGACAAGGTCTACGTTGGACCGGGGGATCATGTGAATACAGAGGATCTGCTGGTATCGTTCATCATTGAGTGACGCTGTGAAGGGCGGGCTGAAGACCCGCCTTTTCCTTTCCGGTACATGCTATAATACTTAAGGTGATGCGTATGAAGAAAGCAGCTGTTCTCTATGATTTTGACAAAACGCTCTGTGATAAGGATATGCAGGAATACAGCCTGATTCCTTCACTGGGCTATGAGGATGCAGGTGAGTTCTGGAAAGAAGTCATCGCTTTGACCAAGGGAAACCGTATGGACAGCATCAGTGCCTATCTGTACCTGCTGCAGAAGAAGTACGCAGAATCCGGGAAGCCTCTGCGCAGAGAGGATTTTGAGGGCCTTGGCGAGAAGATCCGGCTGTATGACGGTGTCATAGACTGGTTCGGAAGAATCAACGAATACGGGCGCCGGAACGGGCTGGAAATGGAGCACTATGTCATCTCCAGCGGCATGGGCGAAATCATAGAACGCACACCGATTGCCAAAGAGTTCACCCGCATCTACGCCTGCCGGTATTACTACAACGAAAACGGCATTGCGGAATGGCCGGCCATGATCGTCAACTATACAACCAAGACACAGTACATCTTCCGCATCAACAAGCAGGTATTGGATGTAAATGATGATGAAGACCTGAATGCCTGGATTCCTCACAATGAACGGCCTATACCGTTTGAGCGGATGATCTACATAGCGGACGGAATCACGGATGTACCGTGCATGCGCCTGGTGAAGGAATACGGCGGCAAATCGATCGCGGTGTACCATCCGCAGAAGGATAAAGCAAAGAACACCGCACAGCGGCTGATCAAGGAAGGACGCGTTGATTTCATGAGCGCGGCCGACTACCGTGAAGGAAGCGATCTTGAACAGATCGTCAAGCGCATCCTGGATCATATGGGCGCGGATGCCAGAATGAAGGAAATGGAGGGGCTGCGATGAGGAAAATACATACCGGACGATTGGTTGCGGCGGTTGTGGTTCTTGCGGCACTGCTCGCAGGTGCAGTGTACTATCTGCGCCATATGTCAGAGAGGAAGCCGGTCATCGCGGTGGATGCCGGACATGATGACAGCCAGCCGGGATTCGAAGGATATATCCGGGAAGCGGACTACAGCCTGGATGTCGCCCGGCAGCTCTATACCCTGCTGTATGATGATCTGCGCTTTGATGTGATCATGGTGCGCAGTGACGGGGAGAATCTGAACGTTCAGGAGAGAGCGGCGAGGATTGACGCGGCGCATGCGGACATCGTCATCAGCATCCATGCCAATGCGTCTTCCGATCCATCCTTCAGCGGAATCAGGGTCGCTGTCAAGCCCGGCAGCAAGCCTGCTAGGGAAATGGGTGAAGCTGTATCCCGTGTATTCGAAGCATCAGGAATATCCTGTCCTGTTGGATATGAATACTATGCAGAGAGTCCGAACGGAGCCTTTGAAATGCAGTTCATGGAAGATGAAGGGGAAGGCCGTCTTCCGGCGCTGATGGGTGCCAGCAATACACCGTCCATCATCTATGAAGGCCTGTATGTTACCAGTCCTGCCGATGTGGAGCAGTACGCTTCCGAAGAAGGAGTCCGGAATACCGCGCAGCTGCTCTATGAAGCAGTCAAGGAGGTATACAGCAAATGAGCAGCAATGCAGAACGGTTTCTTAGCGCCTATGCCGGCATTGAGAAGGAAATGAACCGCATCAACGGCAGTGTGAAGTATGTCGGCTTTGCGGAACTGCTTTCCATCTGCTCCAAGAAGAACGCAGTCATACGCTCGAACTATGAAGAACTGCGGCAGTTCAATACCCTGCGGAACGCGATTGTGCACCAGCGGGACAATCAGCAGGAGATTATGGCCGTTCCCACGGATACTGTCGTGGAAACAATCGAGATGATCGAAGAACTGCTGGTACGGCGCTCTGCGCTGAACTATTCGCAGTACCCGGTCCATCATGTCAATGACCGGATGTCCATCAGTGATGCGTTCGACTACATGAAGGACCATAGAATCGCAAAGCTGCCCATCTATGGGAAGGGCGGCTTCCGCGGAGTCATTACGATGACGGAGATCGCGGAATGGTACCGTCTGGGCAGAAACGGTGATGAGCCGGTAGAGAAGCTCACAGCCATCGGTACCCGTGAAGAGGTGTACTTTATGCCGAAGGAAACAGAGATCCAGCAGGTACTGGACATCTTCGCGGACAATCTGATGAAGAAAAAGACTTCTCCGCT
>JAEEYJ010000008.1 GCA_016291725.1 Solobacterium sp. | reverse complement strand
TCGAAATCATGGGCATACTGATAATCCTTGCCGTAGCCAAGCTCTTCCATGAGCCTTGTCGGTGCGTTGCGGATCTGCAGCGGGACCGGTTCATTGATGGTGTTCCTTGCGTCCTGCGCAGCTTTGGTATATGCCGTGTACAGGGAATTGGATTTGGGTGCCAGGGCACAGAAGACAACAGCGTGGGTGAGATGGACGGTGCATTCGGGCATGCCGATGTAATGGCAGGCCTGATAGGCGTCTATGGCGATGCCGAGCGCGCGGGAGTCTGCCATGCCGATGTCCTCCGAAGCGAACCGTACGATTCTCCGGGCAACATACAGCGGGTCTTCTCCGGCCTCCAGCATGCGGGCCAGCCAGTAGACGGCCGCGTCCGCATCGCTGTTGCGCATGGACTTGTGCAGAGCGGATATGATGTTGTAGTGCTCCTCGCCGTTTTTGTCATACAGCAGGCTTCTGCCGGAGAGAACCTGGGTCAGGACATCGTCGTTGATCAGGGAGTGTCCGTCCTGGTCCGCGCTGAGCACGCACATCTCCAGGGTATTCAGAGCGACCCTTGCGTCTCCGTCGGCGTATACAGCGATCTTTTCCAGTGCACTGTCCTCGGCCTCGATCTCTCTGCCGGGAAAGCCTCTCTCAGCGGACAGAGCACGCTTCTGCAGCTTCACCAGGTCCTCTGTACTCAATGCCTGGAGCACAAACACTTTGCAGCGGGACAGCAGAGCAGAATTGATCTCGAAGGAAGGGTTCTCCGTTGTCGCTCCGATCATGACGATAGAGCCTTTTTCCACATACGGCAGGAAGGCATCCTGCTGGGCTTTGTTGAAGCGGTGGATTTCATCCACGAACAGGATGGTACGGACACCCAGCGCACGGTTGTTTTCAGCCTCGCTCATGACGGCTTTGATCTCCTTGATGCCGCTGGTGACTGCCGAGAAGTTTACAAAGCGGGAATGAGTGGAATTGGCAATGATCCGCGCCAGCGTAGTCTTTCCCACCCCGGGCGGCCCCCAGAAGATCATGGACTGCAGTTCATCCCGCTCGATCATAAGGCGCAGGACTTTGCCTTCGCCGACCAGGTGCTCCTGTCCGGCGTAGTCGTCCAGCGTCAAAGGCCGCATGCGGTCCGCAAGCGGCGTAGATGTACTTCTGTCGTCAAACAGGGATTCCTGCAGCATGGTCTATTTGTTCCGGTGATAGGAAATGATCCGGTTGATCTCGTCGATATCGCAGTTCTTGTTCACTGTGAATTTCAGTGTAGCGGAAACAAGGTGGATTTCCAGTTCCGAATAGACGGAGATCAGAGTCTCTGTATCTGCTGTTACCCAGTAGTCTACAGCATGGTAGGGGAAGGAATAGGCTGCGGTCCTTGATGAAGCGGCACCGGTCTTCTCCACCACGATGATCCGTTGGTTTGTCAGGCAGACATATCCGCCTGTCTGCATCAGATAAGCCTGTACCGTATTCTCTCCTGCACCGAGGATGTTCTTGATTTCCATCGGTGTCTTGATCTTCTTGCTTAATGTCCAGCTCATTCTGTCAGCCATAGAAATACCTCCTGGTCACAGTTCTATGATACAACAATCTCCGGAAAATAAAAAAATGGCAGGGGTGGAGAGAATCGAACTCCCATCAGCGGTTTTGGAGACCGATGTACTGCCATTGTACGACACCCCTGCAACTATGGTGACGTGTACGGGATTCGAACCCGTGAATGCCGCCGTGAAAGGGCGGTGTGTTAAGCCGCTTCACCAACACGCCATCAAGCTTTATGATCATAGCACAGAAAAAAAACAATGACAATAACAATCCTTAAGAATTCTGAAATGTCTTCCGGAGAATGGACAAATGAAGTTAGTTATTTTAAACTAACAGAGAAGGGCACTACAGAAATGACAGCAGAAGACAAACTGATCCAAAGCATCGAACACCTGGCAAAAGACAATCCTGCCGGGATGACTGCCATATCAGAGCTGCTGAATGCCGGAGGAGAGCGGGGTGTTCTGCTCTGGCTGTGCTCGCAGACGGCAGCACCGTGTGCGGTGGATATCATTGAGCACTTCAGCCTGTCAGCCGGCAGAGTTGCCAATATACTCAAAACCCTGGAGAAGCAGGGTTGTGTGGAACGCACCCCGGATGAACATGACCGGAGAGTAATGCGGATTACGGTAACGGAAAAAGGAAGGACCAGAGCAGCCGAGGATTTCCGGAAAATAGAAAAGCATTGGACGCAGTTGATCCACAAGCTTGGAGAGAAAGACGCTGCGGAGATGGTATACCTGCTCAGCAGGGCCCTGGAAAAACAATAAAGATCTGTCTGCGGGAAACCCGCAGGCTTTTTTATGTTAGAATAGTTTCTGCTGATTATTTCTGTTGGAAAGCAATGGTGATGATATGAAACTGAGTGATCTGAAAACCGGAGAGAGTGCAGTTGTAACGGAAGTCGGAGGAGAGGGAGCTCTCCGCCAGCATTTCCTGGACATGGGTCTGATTCCCGGCACGGAAGTCACACTGGTGCGCTATGCACCGATGAATGATCCTATGGAACTGCGGCTGCACGGCTACAGCCTGACACTGCGCCTGGATGATGCCGGAAAGATCATGGTTGTACCTGCGGAGGAAAAGGAAGCGGAGAAGGAGACAGCGTCCGCCGTGAGGAAGGGCATGCATCCGGGACTCGGTGAAGGGGGGAAGTTCCACCCGAAAGGCACCGGCAATCCGCTGCCGGAAGGCACGGTGCTGCGCTTTGCGCTCGTAGGCAACCAGAACAGCGGCAAGACCACCCTGTTCAATGCACTGACCGGTGCTCACCAGCATGTAGGCAACTTTCCGGGTGTGACCGTAGACCGCAAGGATGGTTCCATTCTGGGCTATCCGGATACCTCCATCACGGATCTGCCGGGCATCTATTCCATGTCACCGTATTCCAGCGAGGAAGTCGTATCCCGCAACTTTGTACTGCAGGAGAAACCGCAGGCAATCATCAATATCGTGGATGCGACGAATATAGAACGGAACCTGTACCTGACGATGCAGCTGCTGGAGATGGGCATACCGGTGGTGGTTGCCCTGAACATGATGGATGAAATTGCCAACAACGGCGGATACATTGATGTCAATGCAATGGAAGAGATGCTCGGTACACCGGTGGTGCCGATTTCGGCAGCGGCGGGACAGGGCATCGATGAACTTGTCGAACATGCCATCCACATTGCAAAGTACCAGGAAAAGCCCCTGGAACAGGATTTCTGCACGCCGGAAGACCACGGCGGTGCGGTACACCGGGGCATCCACGCGGTGGAGCATGTGATCGAGGACCATGCCATAGCTGTCGGGCTTCCTCCGCGCTTTGCCTCCAGCAAGATCATCGAAGGGGATACCCTGATCCTGGAACAGCTCGGCCTCGATGCGAACGAAAAGGAAATCCTGGAGCACATTGCTGTGCAGATGGAAGCGGAGCGCGGGCTGGACCGCAGGGCTGCCATAGCCGATATGCGCTTTGCCTTCATTATGAAAGTATGCCAGCGCTGCGTGACCAAGCCGGCGCTCAGCAAAGAGTACCTCCGCTCCCAGCGCATCGACCGGATCCTGACCGGCAAGTTTACGGCCATACCGGCGTTCATAGCCATCATGGGCGTGGTGTTCTGGCTGACGTTCAATGTCATCGGTGCGTTCCTGCAGGATCTGCTTGCGGGGGGAATCGGTGCACTGACAAAGGCGGTGGATACGGCAATGACGGTGCACGGCATCAATCCGACCCTGCACGGTCTGGTGGTCGGCGGCATTCTGGAAGGCATCGGCAGTGTACTGAGCTTTCTGCCGATCATCGTCACCATGTTCTTCTTCCTGTCCATGCTGGAAGACAGCGGGTATATTGCGCGGGTGGCCTTTGTGATGGACCGTCTGCTGCGCAGGATCGGCCTTTCCGGCCGCAGCATTGTTCCGATGCTCATCGGCTTCGGATGCACGGTGCCTGCCGTCATGGCCACACGTACGCTGCCGAGTGAACGGGACCGGCGGATGACCATCCTGCTGGCACCGTTCATGAGCTGTACCGCGAAGCTGCCGATCTATGCGTTCTTCGTGAATGCATTCTTCCCGGCGTACGGGGGTCTGGTGATGACCGGCCTCTATGTACTGGGCATCATCGTAGGCATACTCGTCGCGCTGCTGTACAACAGGACGCTGTTCAAAGGCGAAGCGGTCCCGTTCGTCATGGAGCTGCCGAGCTACCGGCTGCCGAGCGCCCGCAATGTCATGCAGCTGCTGTGGGAAAAGTCCAAGGACTTCCTGCAGCGGGCTTTCTCGGTCATCCTCATAGCGACGATCGTGGTCTGGGTGCTGCAGAGCTTCGATTTCCGCTTCAATCTGGTGGAGGATTCCTCCCGCAGCATTCTGGCGGTGCTGGCCGGCCGTCTGGTGCCTTTGTTCCGTCCGGCGGGACTGGGTGACTGGCGGATCGTAACCGCGCTGATCAGCGGCTTCATGGCCAAGGAAAGCGTAGTATCCGTACTGGAAGTCCTCTTCGGCGCGGAGGGCGGTGTACAGGCGGTAATGAACTCTCTGACCGCTGCCTGCATCCTGGTCTTCAGCCTGCTCTATACACCGTGCGTAGCGGCCATTGCGTCCATACGCCGGGAGATGGGGCACCGCTGGGCACTCTATGTTGTTCTCTTCCAGTGCCTGACTGCCTGGCTGGCGGCAGTGATCGTCCATACGATCGGAGTCCTGCTGTGAAGCCCGGGGACTGGCTGGTTCTTGCTGCAGTGGCAGCTGTGCTGGTGCTGTGCGTACGGTATCTGCTGCGGTGCCGGAAGAGCAGCTGCACAGGCTGCACAAAGCAGTGCACTCTGCGCAGGAATGATCAATGAAAAGGCAGAAAGGTCTGCCTTTTTTACTGATTTGAAGGATACCGGGATAGTAGCTATAATAGATGAATGTAAGGAGATGTGATCATATGGCCAAAACACAGAAGCAGGGTATATCCGCAGGACTTCTTGCGGCTTTGTGTTTGTTTATTGTTGCCGTTTCAGCGCTGCTCGGAAGGTATTTCTGGCTGCGGGAGAAGTACCATGGAGAGGCGGTTGCCTACAGCCGGAGCGCGGTAAAGTCCCTGGAGGAAGATTCCTTTGACTATAAACTGGCAAGGAGCTTCTATACAGACGAAGAGTGGGACGCTCTGTTCGACGAGAACTACACCATCATGGAAAAGGATGAAGAGGAGATTCCGCCGATTGAAATCGAGCATATCTGCGGCTCTACCTATGAAGGCTACATGATGCTGGTGCACCGTCCGGAGGATGTCTATGTAGCAGTCAACCCGAACATGAACAACGGCAGGCAGGCACCGAGCCTGGAGGACTATGTAAAGACGGACAAGGCCATAGCGGGCATCAACGCAGGCGGCTTTGAGGATGCCGGCGGTACAGGCAACGGCGGACTGGCCTGGGGCATTGTCATCCATAAGGGCAAGCTGATCAGCGGCAGTATGAACACCTTCCTGCCGATCATTGCGATCGATGATGACCTGAAGCTGATGTGCGTGGACGCGACGGCTGCGGATGCGCTCAAGTGGGGAGCGCAGGAAGCAGTCACTTTCGGTCCGACCTTCATCTCCAACTACGAAGTGGTCTACAGGAACGGAGACGGCGATTACCCGATGCTCAATCCGCGTACAGCCATCGGCCAGGCAGGGGACGGCACCTTCCTGCTGCTGGTGCTGGACGGACGCGGTCCGCAGTCCTTCGGAGCACTTTACGAAGATGTGATCAAGATCATGCGCTCCTATGATGCCCAGGCAGCGGCGAACCTGGACGGCGGAAACTCTACAGCGATGATCTACAAAGGCGAGTATGTGAATACCACGGTTTCCATGTACGGATCACGGCATCTGCCGACGGTATTCCTGGTCAAGGGGGACGAATAGGATGGCAAAGGTTAAGACAGGGGCAGCGGTCCTGGTGATTGCGGCTGTAGCATTGGCGAGCGCAGCCGGCAGTTTCCTGTATGTAAACAACGGAAAGAAGGCATTCCGCGAGGCAGAAGCGGATCTGCCCGAAAGCGCCATCAGTACGTATCTCTCCGACATCCGTGAGGGGAACTTCGACCGGATCTACGAAGACTCTCTGCTGGTGAGCCCGCATCTGAACTCCCAGAAAGACTATGTTACAGCCCTGAAGGAAATCTACGATGATGTGAATCTGGACATGCTGAGCTTTGTGGAGGATCCGGCAAAGGATGATGGCATCCACTATGCACTGGTCTATGATCATGTGAAGGTAGCGGAACTGAAGCTGGCCAAGGGCAAGGACGGCCTGTACCACGCTTCCACGATCTTCAGCGGCGACAACAACTACCGCATTGAGGTCCCGGACGGGATGACGCTTATGGTCAACGGCATCGCTGTAGGCAAGGAATACTGCGTGGACAACGATGCGCGCTCGGAGAATTTCCACGGTATGAACGACTGGACGGACGCTCCGAAGTGCGATGTCTACGAGATCGAGAACCTGCTCGGCGAGCCGGAGATCACCGTGAAGGAAGGCAAGGGCTACAAGACCCTGCGGGATGTCAGTACAGGTACAATCTATGTCGGCAAGGAAGGGGATGCCGGTCTGGCACAGATCATGTCTTCCTATGCCCAGACACTGGCCCGTTTCCCTGCGCAGGAAGCGACTCTGGGACAGGTCGGTGCGATTTCCGTGACGGCTTCCGACTGGTACAGCCGGATCCGCACGATGCAGAACGCCTGGTTCTCCGCGCACAGTGTGTCGAACTTCTCCAATGTGAAGGCCTTCAACATCATCCAGCAGGATGAGAAGACGGCTGTAGGCTATGTGACGTTCGACTACTACGCAGCCAATTCGGAAGTCAGCCGTACGTGGCACGCGGGATACCAGATGTCCTTATTGAAAGTGAACGGAACATGGAGGATTGCCGGTATGGCGATCGACTCTGAACTGAATCCGTTGAAGGAGAAGAATTATTGATATGATTGATTATTCGGAAGGCTCCGGAAAGCAGTACCATGTCGGTGTTGCGGAAGGAGAAGTCGGCAGATATGTCATTCTGCCGGGGGATCCGAAGCGCTGTGAAAAGATTGCGGCGTACTTTGATGATCCGCAGTTCATTGCGGACAACCGGGAATATGTAACGTATACCGGCTACCTGGAAGGCGAAAAGGTATCGGTGACCAGCACCGGCATCGGCGGACCGAGCGCTTCAATCGCGATGGAGGAACTGACTGCGGTAGGCGCGGATACGTTCATCCGTGTCGGCACCTGCGGCGGTATGGACGTCAGTGTGAAGAGCGGTGATCTGGTGATTGCGACCGGTGCGGTCCGTATGGAAGGCACCAGCAAGGAATACGCACCGATCGAGTTCCCCGCGGTAGCGGATCTGGACATTACCAACGCGCTGGTGGAGGGGGCAGCCGCCATCGGCGCGCCCTATCATACCGGTGTCGTTCAGTGCAAGGATGCATTCTACGGCCAGCACCGTCCCGAGACGCTGCCGAACGGGCAGGAACTGCTCCGGAAGTGGGATGCGTGGTGCCGGCTCGGTGTGAAGGCTTCGGAGATGGAGAGCGCAGCGCTGTTCACCGTGGCGGCCTATCTTCACGTGCGTGTGGGTACGGTGCTGCTGACCGTAGCGAACCAGGAGCGGGCGAAACTGGGTCTGGACAATCCGCAGGTCCATGATACCGATATGGCAATCCGGGCAGCGATCGAAGCGTTGAGGATACTGATCCGTGCGGACCGTTAGTATGGTAAAGCAGCCGGTGCGGACGACGATGGCGGACTTCATCAAGGTCAACATGGGGTCGCAGTTCGTCATACCGGTCTACCAGCGCAACTATACGTGGAATCCGGGCAAGGAAACCGCCCGGTTTCTTGATGATCTGGAGAACCTGCTTTCCGGCAGGATCGAGAGCCATTTCCTGGGCATTCTGATCTACATGGAAACGGAAGTCGCGTCCATGTACAAGCAGATCCAGATCGTGGACGGACAGCAGCGTCTGACAACATCCTTCATCTTCCTGCTGGCGCTGAAGAAAGCGGCGGCAGATGCCGGGGAAAAGGACATCATCGGTATGGTCGATGACTACTTCCTGTACAACCGGCACTACATCGAGGAAGCGCGTCTGCGGCTGAAGCCGGCCGTAGCGGGCGATGATGTGTTTGCCCGGCTGTACTACAACATCAACGTCAGGCTGACAAAGCAGGAGAAGGAATCCTCGATCTACCGGAACTTCGATACCATCTACCAGCGCATCAAGCTCTTCAGCAGGACCTGGTCCTTCCTGGAGATCTTCGGCTGCCTGGGCAGGATGGATGTGCTGGCATTCCCGCTGTCGGACTTTGACAATGCCCAGCAGATCTTCGAGTCGATCAACTCCACCGGTGCGCCGCTCACCAGTGCGGACCTGATCCGCAACTACATCCTGATGAACGATACGAACGAAGTGCAGGAGCTCAACTACCGCCTGTACTGGCAGCCGCTGGAGCGGGCCCTGCAGGATTCCCGGAACCTGGAGGAATTCTTCCGGTATTATCTGGCCTGCCGTACGTTCGATCTGCTGAACCGCAGGGATGTCTATGAAGGGTTCCAGGCCTATTGGAAGGATGACCGTTCCAATCAGGAGAAGCTGCAGGAGATCGACCGCTACTGTACGTACTACACCATCATCTACAAAGGTCCGGCGGATGAAGACAGCGTGGAGGAAGCGCTGGCGGACTTCCGCAGAAGCGGTGTAAAGACCGCTGCACCGTTCCTGATGGAGATGTACGCACTGTATGACGAAGGCAGGCTGGACGCGCGGACACTGGTGAACATCGTCCGGCTGATCGATACCTATCTCACCAGAAGAGCGCTGATGGGGCATGACAACGGGCAGCTGAACCGGTACTTCCCGCAGCTGCTGAGATCGGTCAAGACGGGTGCGTCCCGGACCAGCCGCAATGTATATGAACTGACCAAGGTCGCCCTGATCAACTACAACCGGGGCAAGGCGCTGGCCATGCCGACGGATGAACAGCTGCGCACCCAGCTGAAGGAGATCAACGCGTACTCCCTGCTGGGCATCCGTACGGTTCTGGAACGGATTGAACTGTTCAAAACCAGTGCAGCCGTGGATATGAGCGATCTGAACATCGAGCACATCATGCCGCAGAGCCCCAATGAATACTGGCTGAAGGCCACAGGACTGCGGGATGAGGATGAATACGCCAGATTCGCGAATATGCTCGGCAACCTGACCCTGTGCGCAGAGTATGACAACACCCGCATGGGCAACCAGGACTTCGGGTTCAAGAAAGCCATACTCTCGAAGACGATGCACATCCGGATGAACAACGAAATCCTGAAGCTGAACCAATGGAACCAGAAGGAGATCGAAAAGCGCACGGAACGGATGATTACGGAGATCCTGCGGATCTACCCGTACAAAGCCGGACAGGCAAGCATCCGGGAAGATGACGACATCATTGTACTGACCTCCCCGAGCGTCAATGCCAAGGCGGTCTACCACAATGCCCAGTCCATCGAGATCCTCGCCGGCACGAAGATGAAATCCTACCGCCCGAAGGAGATGAAGTCCATGCAGCAGCTGTACAGCGATATGCTGGCAATGCGCATACTCTCCGAGGATGAGGGCGGACGGATCCAGTTCGACAAGAACTATATCTTCAGTGATCTGAATACAGCAGCGCAGTTCCTGCTGCACCGCGGAGGTGACAACCTGAGTGCCTGGACCAGGGAGAACGGTACTGAGTTCACCCCGCCCGCTCAGAAGAAGGGACAGCAGAAGAAAGCAGCGAAGAAGAGCGCTTCCGAGCCGGCAGCAGAAAAGAAGCCGGCGGTGAAGAAAAAGACCGCAAGGAAGCCGAAGCAGCCGGAAAAGACGGCAAAGAACGTGGAAACACGGAAGTTCACAGCAACAAAGCAGGAGGGGTAACCTCCTGTTTTCTTTTGCCTGTTTTCGTGTATAATAGGAATGCACGCACCAGTAGTTCAATGGCAGAATGTCAGCTTCCCAAGCTGAACACGCGGGTTCGATTCCCGTCTGGTGCTCTTTTTTGTACCGTACGGCATTGCATTGAGGAGGAAGCGTACTGTGAGAGAATTGTTTACCATCACTGTATCCGTTGAAAAGCCGATCGTGGTCGGCCAGGACGGAAAGAACGGAAGAAGACAGCTGATCCCCATCGGCACCGGAACGCTGGAAGGCACGGACATCTGCGGCAATCCCCTGAGAGGGGTGGTTCTGCCGGGCGGTGTGGATTCCCAGGTAATCCGTCCGGACGGCAAATGCGAACTGTCCGCCCGCTATGCGGTGAAGCTGGACGACGGCACATCGTTCTACATCGAAAACAACGGCATGCGCACCGTGCCGGACGAATATGTACCGCAGGTACTGCGGGGAGAGTTCGTCGACCCGGCACTGTACTACTTCGCAACCGTACCGGCCTTTGAGGCATACAGCGATTCTCTGCGCTGGCTGGAGAACCACGTATTCTTCTGCCGGGCTGTAAGAGAGCCCGATACGGTACGGATCAGCTACTGGATCATCGAATGACAGAACAGGCACAGTGCCCGGAAAGGACTGTGCTTTTCTTTTTCGCAAAAAACTTAATCGTTTTCAAAAAAGGTATTGCATTATCGCTCGAATATGTTTATATTGAAATTACGAAAACGATTAAGTAGGAGAAACGGACAATCCATGATCTCAATGAAGGAAATCGCTGAAAAGTGCGGTGTGTCGGTCGCAACCGTATCCAAAGCGCTGAATGACAAGGGTGATATCTCGGAAGCGACGAAGCAGTTCATCCTGAAGACAGCGCAGGAAATGGGCTATACGCTCAACGCAGCCGCGCGCGCCATGAAGACCAGCCGCTCCTACAACATCGGTGTACTGTTCGTGGACCGTACCGATGCCGGTCTGTCCCATGAATACTTCTCCAACATTCTGGAGAGCTTCAAGAAGGAAGCCGAGCAGAGGGGATACGACATTACGTTCATCTCCCACTCGATCGCCGGACAGGAATCGACCTATCTGAAGCACTGCGAATACCGGGGCTTCGACGGGGTGGGCATCATCTCCGCGGACTTCAATGATCCGGAAATCCGGGAACTGATGGAATCGGATCTGCCGGTGGTCGTCATCGACTACATCAGCGGCAAGTGCCCGGCTGTCATCTCGGACAACACCCGCGGCCTGCAGGAACTGGTCCAGTATGCCTACAGCAAAGGCCACCGGAAGCTGGCGTTCATCCACGGTGAAATGACCGACGTTACCCGGGACCGGGTTATGGGCTTCTACCGGGCCTGCCGGGAACTGGAGATCGAAGTGGATCCGGACTACGTCCTCGAAAGCAACTACCACGACATGGAGATGTGTGCAGAGAGAACGAAGGAGATCCTGGCCAAAGGGGATCTGCCGTCCTGCATCATCTTCCCGGACGATTACTCGTTCCTCGGTGCCGCAAGAGTGCTCAATGAAGCAGGACTGCGGATTCCGGAAGATGTCTCGGTCATGGGCTACGACGGAATCCGTCTGGCGAGGCTGAGCGGACTGACGACCTACGCGCAGAATACCGAGGCACTGGGATCGGCTGCCTGCCGGAAACTGGTGGAAGAGATCGAGAACGGTACCAGAACCAACGACTACACGGTTGTGATCGGATCCCTGCTGGAAGGGAATACCGTAAAGCAGCTGTAAAGAAGAAAGGAAACTAAGCGGAAAGCTTGATAATAGAGGAGGAAGAAATGAAAAAGTTATTGAGCGCACTGTTGACAGTACCTATGGTGCTCGCACTTGCGGGATGCCAGGGTGAAAAACCTGCCGAAGAACCCGTAGAGGAAGGCGGAGAAGGAAAGGTCTTCCACATCTACGCATGGAACGAAGAGTTCAAGGGCTTCTTCGAGAAGTACTACACGGTTCCGGAGGGAGTCGAAGTAGTATGGACGATCGTACCGAGTGACAACGGTCAGTACCAGGATGCTCTGGACCTGGCTCTCCTGAACCAGGACAGCGCTTCAGCCGATGATAAGATCGACATGTTCCTGGCTGAGTCCGACTACATCGTCAAGTACACGAACACGGACTACACACAGGACATCAAGCAGCTGGGTGTAACCAACTTCTCCAATACCTATCCGTACACGGTGGAAGCCGCTTCCGACGCCAACGGTGTCGTGAAGGGTGTCTCCTTCCAGTGCTGCCCGGCAGGCATGCTGTACCGCAAGTCCATCGCTGAAGCCGTCCTCGGCACATCCGATCCTGAAGAGATCCAGGCAATGGTCAGCGACTGGGACAAGTTCGACGAAGTCGCTGCGAAGATGAAGGACGCCGGCTACCTGATGACCGCTTCCTTCGCCGAGACCTTCCGTGTCTTCTCCAACAATACAGAGAGTGCATGGGTTGACGCAGACAACAACCTGGTCATCGACCCGGCAATCCAGACATGGATGGATCAGGCAGAAAAGTTCATCGAGAACGGCTATACACTGACATCCGGTGTATGGGATGCTGAAACAACCGCTGAAATGGGCAAGGACGGCAAGGCGTTCTGCTACTTCGGTCCGGCATGGTACTACAACTTCTGCATGGGTCCGGCATTCGGCGAAGACGCAGTGAAGGAAGGCACAGACACCGTCGGTGACTGGGCACTGATCGCAGGACCGCAGGCTTACTTCTGGGGCGGCACATGGCTGCTTGCAGCGACAGGCTCCGATAACCCGACCATGCTGGCGGATGTGATGGATACATTCATCAACAATGAAGAAGTCGTTACCGCTCTGATCGCGAACGAAGCACAGTTCACCAACAACAAGAAGGTCAACCAGAAGTTTGCGGATGATCCTGACTTCGGCAACCCGTACCTCGATGGCCAGAACGATACAGCGGTATTCAACGCAATGGCTGACAACATTACGTTCCGCAACCACACGATCTATGATCAGCTCTGCAACGAAGGTCTCCAGGACAAGTTCTCCGAGTATCTGAAGGGCGAAGTTGACAAAGAAACCGCAATGGCGAACTTCTACACGTTCCTCAACGAAAAATATCCTGCAGTTCATACTCCGGAATAGGATCTGAACACAGACATGACTGTGGCAGGGCGCTTGCTCTGCCACAGTTTTCTTAAGACAGGAAAGGAGGGTAAACCATGGCGGAATCCCGCAGAATCAAGCACAGGAAGACGGTCAGCTATGCCAAATGGGCATACATCTTCATCATCCCGTTCTTCGTTTCATACATTCTGTTCACGCTGGTTCCCCAGCTGCTTACGATATACAACAGCTTCTTTGAAAACTACATGAACGGTCTGCAGCAGATCGGTCCGAACTTCGTCGGACTCGGCAACTACAAAGCACTGCTGTCGCCGGGGCAGTCCGGAACCATTGACATACTGAAATACTTCGGCAATACCATGGCCCTCTGGATCCTGGGCGCTGTACCGCAGTTCCTGATCGCGCTGATGCTGGCGGTCATCTTCACCAGTGCACGGCTGAACATCAAAGGGCAGGGACTGGCCAAGGCCATCATCTACATGCCGAACCTGATCATGGCATCAGCGTTCTCCATGCTGATCTTCGCACTGTTCTCCAAAGTCGGGCCGATCAACAAGTATCTGGTAGCGTCGGGAATCATCGAACAATCATTCGACTTCCTGACGGTAAAGGTGTCCGTAAGATCGCTGATTGCGCTGCTGAACTTCCTGATGTGGTTCGGCAACACCACCATCGTGCTCATGGCAGGCATCATGGGCATTGACCAGAGCCTGTTCGAATCGGCGGAGATCGATGGATCGAATTCCATCCAGGTCTTCTTCGACATCACGCTGCCGCTGCTGATGCCGATTCTGTCCTATGCCCTGATCACTTCCCTGATCGGCGGCATCCAGATGTTCGATGTACCGCAGGTCCTGACCAACGGCAGAGGTACACCGAACCTGACTTCCACAACCGTAATCATGATGCTGAACAACTTCCTGTCCGGATCCAAGAATTACGGAAGGGCAGGCGCGGTCTCCGTGCTGCTGTTCATCATTACAGGCATACTGAGCACGATCGTCTACAGAATGCTTGCTAAACAGTACAAGGATTGAGGTGCCGGATATGACAATAGCAAACAGTTCAAGAAGCCGGAAAGCGAAAGCACAGCTGTTCATTCTGCGCGTGCTTGCCTATCTCTTCATCGGCATCCTTGTGGCCATGTGCCTGTTCTTCTTTGTCATGCTGCTGCTGATGTCCTCGAAGTCCAATTCACAGCTTCAGGGCGCCTTCAGCCTGAAGTGGGGCGGACACTTCCTGGAGAACCTGCACAATGCCTGGAATGACGCTTCCACCAATATTCCCCGCGGCATGGTCAACAGCTTCATCGTTGCTATGTCCAGTGCATTGATCACGACCTACTTCTCTGCACTGACGGCGTACGGAATCCATGTCTATGAGTTCCGCTTCAAACGGGCGATCTTCACCTTCATCATGGCCATCATGATGATCCCTGCTCAGGTATCTGCTGTCGGCTTTATCCAGCTGGCCTATAAGTTCGGTCTGACGAACAAACTATGGCTGCTGATCCTGCCGGGCATGGCAGCGCCTGTGGTCTTCTTCTACATGAAGCAGTACCTGGAAAGCGTGCTTCCGCTGGAGATGGTGGAAGCAGCCCGGATCGACGGCTCCAGCGAGTTCCGGATCTTCAATGAAGTGGTTCTGCCGATCATGAAGCCGGCCGTGGCTGTACAGATGATCTTCTCCTTTGTCAGCTCCTGGAACAACTACTTCATGCCGTCATTGCTGCTGACGAAACCGGAGAAGCGCACCGTGCCGATCATGATCGCCATGCTGCGATCAGCGGACTACTCCAAGTTCGACATGGGCAAGGTGTTCATGTTCATCCTGCTGGCGATCCTGCCGGTCATGCTCGTCTACGCAGTCCTGTCGAAGTCCATCATCAAGGGTGTGACTTCCGGCAGTGTGAAAGGATAAAGGTACAGAAAGATGTCAGAAGTAAAGCTTGTCAATATCAAAAAGGTCTATCCGGTCATTGAGCGGAACAAGAACAAAAAGAACGTCAACGGCCACCGTACGGGAAACCTGCAGATTACGGACGAGGGTGTTGTTGCGGTACAGGAGTTCAGTCTGGACATCGCCGACAAGGAATTCATTGTCCTCGTCGGTCCTTCGGGCTGCGGCAAATCCACGACACTGCGGATGGTAGCCGGTCTGGAGGAGATCACCTCCGGTGAACTGTACATCGACGGGGAATACATGAACGATGTTGCGCCGAAGGACAGGGACATTGCGATGGTCTTCCAGAACTATGCCCTGTATCCCCATATGACGGTCTACCAGAATATGGCCTACTCTCTGAAGATCCAGAAGGCTTCCCGGGAAGAGATCGACCGCAAGGTCAGGGAAGCCGCAGAGATCCTGGATATCACGGACTACCTGGACAGAAAGCCGAAGGAGCTCTCCGGCGGCCAGCGCCAGCGTGTAGCGATCGGACGGGCAATCGTGCGCCATCCCAAGGCACTGCTGATGGATGAGCCGCTCTCCAACCTGGACGCGAAGCTGCGCAACCAGATGCGGGCGGAGATCATCAAGCTGCGCGAGCGCATCAATACCACATTCATCTATGTCACGCACGACCAGACGGAAGCGATGACGCTGGGCGACCGGATCGTCGTCATGAAGGACGGCTACATCCAGCAGATCGCTACACCGCAGGAAGTCTTCGACCATCCGAGCAATCTGTTCGTCGCCGGCTTCATCGGTACGCCGCAGATGAATTTCTTCGACGCGGAACTGAAGCTGCGTGACGGGGATTACTGGGTGGATGTCGAAGGTGCCTCCGTGCGTCTGGCGGACGAGAAGCAGGAGCGCCTGAAGGCCAATCATGTGGAAGAGCAGGCCGTCACGCTCGGAGTGCGCCCGGAGCATCTGCTGCTGGCGGACAAAGGCATTGCCGGAAAGGTTACCGTATCGGAACTGATGGGTTCCTCCCGTCATCTGCATCTGACCGTGCACGGCAAGGATGTCATCATCATCGTGCCGAGCACAGGCGGCAGCGGAAACTACATCGGTTCAGAAGTCGCTCTGAGCTTCGACGGCAGTAACGCCCATGTGTTCTCCAAGGCAACCGAAAAGAATCTGGAATACTGATTCATTGGAGGCGCTATGGGTGACTATCTGACCATTGATGTCGGCGGAACCAACATTAAATACGCCGTAATGAATGAAAACGCGGAAATCTCCGTCCAGGGAGAGACGATAACCCCCAGGGACAATCTGGACCATTTCCTGGATACGGTCAAAGGCATCTGTTCACAGTTCAGTGGCAGAGGGATCCAGGCAGTGGCCATGAGTGCCCCGGGAAGGATCGATTCTTCAACAGGATACTTCTATACTTCCGGCGCACTGGAGTACATCAGCGGGATCAATCTAAAGGAGCGGATGAAGGAAATCATAACTGTACCGTTCTCGGTGGAAAACGATGCCAAGGCAGCTGCGCTGGCAGAGCTCTGGAAAGGAACGATGCAGGATATCCGCAACGGTATGGTGATCGTTCTCGGTACAGGCATCGGCGGTGCAATGATCATCGACGGAAAGCTGTACCGCGGCTCGACATTCGCGGCCGGGGAATACTCGGTGATCTCCACCAGAATGGATGAACCGCTCAGTATGGAACATGTATGGGCGCAGCAGAACGGTGTCGGCATGCTCATTGAAGACTACGCCCAGCGTTCCGGAAAAAACCCGGCTGAGCTCAACGGGCGCATTGTCTTCGAGCGAATCAATGCCGGGGAGGAAGCTGCCCTGGCAGCGCTGGAGCACTACTGCACCGGCCTTGCGGCAGGGATCATCTCGCTGCAGGCGATTCTGGACGTACAGCGCGCTGCGATCGGCGGCGGGATCTCCCGTCAGCCGGTGCTGGTGGATACGCTCCGGCGCGTTGTGAAGGACATGAACGCGTCCTATGAAGGGCTGATGCCCTATACTCTTCCGGAGATCGTGGCCTGCCGCTTCGGCAATGATGCGAACATGATCGGTGCGCTGTATCATTATCTCTACGAAATGCAATAGGATCTGTGCATACCGCGGTGCTCTGCACTGCGGTATGTTATGATGGAACAGGAGGCAGTCATGATCCGGAAAGTCAGAACAGAATGCAATGTGTATGTGCGCAATTATGCGGCTATGGCCAAAGAGAACGTCTGGGGCAATGATATGGTCCGGATGGCGGCGGCAGGCATTTCCGTCGTGGGGCACAGGCCCCTCGACATCAACCGGATCAAGTACTGCGAAGAGCTGCTGAAAGCCCATGAAGGCATCTTTTCCAGCCTGCGGGGACTGGGATCCTACGTCTACTGTGTCAAGATGGCCATGAGCGATGATCCGGAGGAATGGCTGGACCATCTCTCCGAAGTCCATGCGGCACTGCGCAGGGGATGGTTCACCAACGGTACAACGGCACTGGCCGCGATGAACATCGTGGACATCGTTCCCCCGGAGCAGTACGGCATCATCGTCGAAAGAACCCTGCGGATCTTCGAGGCCATGGGCAATGCCCACGTATTCCTGACATCGGAGGAAGACATGGCGTTTGCGGCACTGATGGCCATCATGGGCGAGAGCCCGTCGGTAATGCACCGGAAAGCAGAGGAAATGTACAGCATCCTGCTGGATACACTGGATGCCGGCCGGAACACGATCCAGACCATCAGCCACATCCTGTCCCTGTATGACGGGGATCCGGAGTCGATGTGCCGCATGGTGGTGGCTCTGCACGAAGGGCTGAAGCAGGCGGGACATCCCATGGGCGGTGAATCCTCCGCAGCGGTGCTGGCTACGTTTGCGGCCAGCCGGCGGCAGATCCGGGATCTGGTGGAGGATATTTCGGCAGCGGATGATTTCCTGTACGGGCACAAGC
>JAEEYJ010000072.1 GCA_016291725.1 Solobacterium sp. | reverse complement strand
TATGCTGTACTTCTACGAAGACGGTGAAACAAGCTTTTCGTCCGGCGGCGACTTTACCCTGAGCAATGTCAGGGAACAGCCTTCGCTGATTGCCATCAACAACTCTGCCTGCAATAAGCTGTTCCGGATGGAACTGTTCGCCGATCTGCGTTTCCCCGTCGGAAAGTACTATGAAGATCTGGCGACCGTTCCTGTCCTGCTCTACCGGTCGCACAATGTCGTGAAGGTGCCGGAACCGCTGTATGAATACCGGCAGCGCAGGGGATCGATCGCTCATACGGCATCGAAGAAGATCTTCGACATCTACGATGCCATTGATCATGATATAGAGTGTGTGCGGCAGAGCGGGAACGAAGCGGCTGTGATCCGTGAGCTGTATCACCTGTACATCGTTCATGGTCTGGACCTGACCACACTGCGCATCAAGGACTTCGATGATCAGCGCATCCGCAGTGAGTATCTGCGGGAAAATATGGAGCGTCTGAAGCGGTCCTATCCGGACTACAGAAGCGATGCAGCGTACCGTACAGCAGGGTGGAAGAAGAAACTGATCTGGGGTATGCTTGAAAGAGGAAGAACGGAACAGGTACTGAAGATCTATGACCGGTAAGCGCAGGATACTGTTTGTTAACGATGAAATGAAGATGGGCGGTGTAGCCCGCGTGCTGAATACACTGATGCGGGCATTGCCGGAGGATCTTTATGATGTGGATCTGCTCGTGCTTCATAAAGAAGGAATGCTGCTGGATGAGATTCCTGCCAAGGTGCGGGTCTTTGAAGGCAGTCCGTTTTTCCGTACGGTTGATGAGCCGTTGTCTGCACTGGTAAAAAGCGGGAAGATCGGCCTGATCCTCAGCAAGCTCCGCCTGCTGTTCTATATGAAGACGGGCCTGATCAAGAAGAAGATTGCCGGGGAACGGACGAAGATTCTGAAGGATCACTACGATGTAGAAGTCGCTGCGAAGGAAGGATTCTGCACCATCTTTACGGCGTACGGTGACAGTGCCCGGAAGGTCAACTGGGTTCTGACAGACTACAGTGTGAACAATTATTCCCGCAATCATATGAAACTGGTGAAGGAAGCACTGCAGCATATCGATCTGAACATTGCGGACAGCGATCAAGCGCTGAAGGCCTATATGAGTGTTTTCAGCATCGACAACGGCGTTACTGTGCACAATCTGATGGATACAGAAAAGGTGACGCGCGGAATGATGGAGGAAGAAGATACCATCATCCATGATTCGCTGCTGAACGTAATTACGGTTGCCCGCTTCCACCCGCAGAAAGGACTGGACCGTCTGCTCAGAGCGAGCAAGGATGCGTACATTGCCGGCAATCCGCATCATCTGTATCTGGTCGGCGGGGGAGAGCTTGACGATGAGCTGCACAGGCTCGTGGAAGAACTGAAGATGGATCATGTCCATTTCCTCGGCTACCGTTCCAATCCCTATGCACTGATTGCTCATTGTGATCTGTTTGTTCTGAGCAGTCTGTATGAAGGCTTTGCGACAGTCATCAATGAGAGCCTGATTGCCGGAACACCGGTACTGACGACAAGGGTGAGCGGAACGGAAGAGCAGATCACCGACCCGATGTACGGATGGATCGTGGAGAATGATCAGAAATCCTTGACGGAAGGTCTGAAGAAGGCTCTGTCATCCATTGCGGATCTGGAGGATAGGAAACGGTATCTGAAGAACTATGAATACGACAACGACGCTGTGCTGCAGCAGTTCATAAAGGTGCTGTAGGCATGAAACATCCGAAGCTGGAAAAAGCGCTGCACTGGGCGGTCTTTGCACTGATCGCTGTACAGCCGCTGATCGATATGGATTATTTGTTCTATAACGTACTGGACAGTATGGGGCTGCCCCGTTTCAGCACGGTTCTTCGCTTTGTTGTACTGCCGCTGCTGGTAATCCTGACGTTTGTATACCGTGAGAAACACAGGAAGGCAGTGTTCATTCCGGCTGCGCTGTACGGTCTGGTGCTGGGAAGCTATTTCCTGCTGCACCACAGGCAGGCTGCTATGCTGGCGGACCGGATCCTGTTTACGGACAATTTCATCTACAGTGCCTATCAGGAACTGGTGTATATTTCAACACTGGTCCTGCCTTTTGCGATTGTGTACATCGGCTATCATGACCGTTTCAGCCGGAAGGATCTGCGGAACGCGGTTCTGTTCGAGAGTACAGTCATTTCGGTACCGATTGTGATCGGCGATCTGTTTGTCTTCGGCAAAAGTACGTATTACGGCTATACCGTGGCGAATGTGTTCAGCTGGTTCACGGATATCTATGAGTGGTACCACCCGCGCACGCTGGCATCCAAGTTCTTCTTCAATGAGGGCAATACCATCGGTATACTCATGTTCATGCTGCTGCCGCTGCTGTACTGCTTCCGTGAGGAAGAAGAGGATCCGAAGATGCGCAGGAGGATCAGCCTTTTGATCCTGCTGCAGTCCATGAGCATGCAGGTACTGGCCACCAGAGTAGCCACCTACGGTGCGGTGGTTGTACCGGTCCTGTTCCTGCTGATCTATTTCTTTGCGGTGTTCATCATGAAGGAACGCCGGTTCGAGAAGCGGGCACTGGTGTTTCCGCTGGTCTGCACGGTCCTGTTTGCGCTTATGCTGGACAGAACACCGGCCATCCAGAACCAGAAGGTGGACGCGATCAACGATACTGCGCTCATACACAATCCGATGGGCGACGTCGGCAGGGAAGAGCTTAAGAACGCGGAAGACCTTGTGCCGGGCAGTAAGGAATGGATCGATTTCTACGTTTATATGTTTGAGACCTACGGTATCAATGCCCGTTATATCCAGAGTGTACCGTCGATGTACTACACAGAGTACTACAGCTACCAGGTGGACCCGAAATTCTGGGTGGACGTGACGTTCATGGATGTCTACGACCGGGTCAGCGGCAGGCAGATCGAACGGATTTTCTTCAACTACAAGTACCAGGAACTGTCCCGCAGGGAAAAGGTTCTGGGCATGGGATACAGTACGTTCATGAACGGGTCCATTGTCCTGGAGCAGGATTTCCTGCAGCAGATCTATACCTTGGGATATGCGGGATTTGCCCTGTGCATACTGCCCTGGTTCCTGCTGATCCTCTTCGGTGCTGCAATGTGCCTGAAATACTTCCGCCGGATGTTTACGATGGAGAACATCTCCATGATGGCGGCCATCGGTGCTGCCATCGGCTCTGCCTGGCTTTCCGGCCATGTGCTGGATCAGTTTGTCACTTCGGTATTCATGGCGTTCCTGGCAGCGGTGCTGCTGAACAGGATCAGGGAGGCGAAGGAATGAGGCCGGATGTCAGTGTGATCGTTCCTTGCTGGAACTGTGCGGATACCGTGGAGCGGACGCTGGAAAGCCTCTGTGCCCAGACACTGGAGAATCTGGAAATCATCGTGATCAACGATGGGTCCACGGACAATACCATGGAAATCATCCGCTCGTTTGTCTCCCGTCATCCGGAGCGCCTTTTTCACGTCTATGAGAAAGAGAACGAAGGCATTGCGGCTGCCCGTTCCTTCGGTGTTGCCAGAGTCACAGGAAAGTACTTCGGCTTTCTGGACAGCGATGACTTCTGTGATCCGGAGATGTTCTCCGATCTGTTCCGGAAGGCAGAGGATGAACAGCTGCAGGTTGCTGTATCCCACTTCTGGTGGCATAGTTCCCAGGGCGAAACCATGGAAAGGGAAGGTCCGTACAGTACCGGTCCGGACATGATGGTCTCTCTGTTCGCTGTTCTCTGGAACAAGATCTACCTGACGGATTTCATCCATGGTCTGGACATTGATTTTCCGTACGGAGACCGCTATGAGGATGCCTGCTGGCTGTACTGCCTGTGCGCACATACGGACAGAGTAGGCTTCGTGGACCGTGCGTTTGTGCATTATGTGCAGAAGGAGGGGTCCATAACCCACAACAACAACGATCAGGTCAAGAACATGATCGATGTCTTCCGGATCATCATGCGCTACTATAAGGAACACGGTATCTATGACCAGTACAAGGATGCGCTGGAATACATTCATGTCCGGTTCTTCCTGGGCAATTCCTTCCTGCGCAGT
Organism: Solobacterium sp.; assembly: GCA_016291725.1. GTDB lineage: Bacteria > Bacillota_I > Bacilli_A > Erysipelotrichales > Erysipelotrichaceae > Bulleidia. The sequence continues at coordinate 27 of JAEEYJ010000072.1, read as the reverse complement.
GCGCGCATCGAAGATCCCGAGGACCGC
>JAEEYJ010000071.1 GCA_016291725.1 Solobacterium sp. | reverse complement strand
TGATTGCCATCCCGAAAAACAGAATTGCAATGATGAATTTCAGCCACAGTGCACTCAGAAACAACGCTGCCAGAGAACCGTATATGTTGGAAGCTTTCCAGAACCGCGGTATGAAGAAGGAGAACGCTGCCGTGAAGAGAGTCCAGATCAAGGCCGTAAAGAACGCACCCGGCATATACTCCTTCAAATGATGCTTTCCGCCTGCAAGGTACGTATAAGTCAGAAGAACAACAATGAAATTCACAGCGATCAGCAGTATATCGCTGAATTCAAAGAGCACCAGCATTTTACCGGCAATGTCCGGCAAAGAAAGCAGGTTTGTAACAGATGTGATCAATTCCAGCACAAGTTTCCCGAACAGCTGGAAAATCAGAACTGCAGGTATCATGACAATATACAGCAGCGTAAAAATCAACGCGATCCCTTTGTCCCGGAAGAAATGCTTCGGTTCATGCTGCATGGTCTTAAGTCCCAGCTGAATCGCTGAAATGCCCCTTGAGGCAGATACCAGCGTCACAACAGCTGACAGTGATGCCACGAAGCCATCAGACTGCTGGATCAGATTGTGGATCGTGCTTTCAAGCATGATACGTACTTCCGGCACAAGCTGGATGTGTTCAAAGATTGCCGCGGCTGTTTCTTCCGCCGAAAAACCCGGAAGCCGGTTGATGGTGGCAATCACCAGAATCAGCAGCGGAATCATCGCCATCAGAATGCAGAGTGCCGCATGGCCGGAATAGACGATCATCTCATGCACAGTGAAAATACCCCGGGCTTTCCTGATCATAGCGGCTGATTTCTGCATACGCTTTTTCATTCCGGATTCATTGTACCATTATGTCCGGCAGGAACCAGAATACATTATTGCATTAATGCAGATACGAATGATGACGCTATGGAACAACCATGCCTTTTCCCAATGAAAGGGTGTATACGACCATGCAGGATTATGTTCGCCTGTGGATGAAGTTGTGGGTTTTCCTTCCTTAGTTGGTTATAATTCTTTTATCGACGAACAGAACAGTCCTGTGCGGAATGTAGTGCTGGACCTTACCATGAACACCGGCGGAAATGCCGATGCGGCTACATTTGTCCTGGCGTGGTGCCTGGGCAATTCGAATATCGCTCTGCGCAACACACTGACCGGGGCAGAGTCCATCATGTCTCTGCGGGCGGATGTGAATCTGGACGGGGAATATGATATGAATGACTGCATTCCGCAGGATGTCCGGATCTACTGCCTGACCTCGCCGGTGTCGTTCTCCTGCGGCATCCTGGTGCCGGCGGTGCTGAAGAACTCAGACCGGGCAATCCTGCTGGGACAGCATACATCCGGCGGCTCCTGCGTGGTGCTGCCGTGCTCGACCGCCTCGGGCACCCTGTTCACGATCTCGGGAAACAGACAGATCAGCATTGTGAAAAACGGTTCTTTCTACAATGTTGATGAAGGTGTAGAGCCGCATTATATCCTGTCCCGACCGGAGTCCATATATGACCGCCAGGGACTGGTCAGGTACATACAGGAACTGAAATAAGCATCGTGATGATCAACCGCTCTGCAGCTCCATATCCGGAACAGCAGGATCAATCCGGCAAAAGGCATGGCTTCCATGCCTTTTCTTAACACAATAGAGACTGCATGGAATAGATCATGCGGTATACTCATAAATCTCCCACAGCCATACTCCGGATGTTACTATGAAGACGGAATCAAAGGAGAAAGACCATGAAAACAGTCGTCCTGTGCGGAAAGAAGATGAACTACGATCAACTGCTCGATTTTTCAGCATTGTCAGAAGAAGTCGTTGTCTATGATGACGCAGATGAAACAAAGATGGCGGAACGTATACAGGATGCGGATATCCTGATCACCAAGGAGAACCCGGTCGGCAGAGATCTGATCGCGGCATTTCCCCCTCAGCTGAAACTGATCGTTGAAGCCGGCACCGGCTACAACAACCTGGATATCAAGGCAGCCCGGGAACACGGCATTACCGTCTGCAACGTCCCTTCCTACTCTTCCGAAAGCGTACGGGAGATGACAATCATGTTCCTGCTGATGCTGTCGAGCTCAATGCAGGTGCAGGCAGCGATGCTGGAGCGGGGTGACAGATCAAACTTCACGGACCATCTCCGTGTCCCGCACAATGAAGTCTATGGGAAAACACTGGGTGTGATCGGGGAAGGGCATATCGGCTCCCTGGTCATCAGTACAGCGTTGAACCTGGGCATGAACATCCTGGTCTATACACGCACACCGAAGGAGAACCGTACCGGTGTACGGCACGTATCCCTGGATGAGCTTCTGGCAGAAAGCGACTACATCTCTCTGCATTGTCCGCTGAGTGAAGCCACCCGGCATATTATCGATGCGGACGCACTGAAGAAGATGAAAAAGAGTGCCTGTCTGATCAATACCTCCAGAGGCGCCCTGATCGATGAAAAAGCACTGTATGAAGCCCTGCGCAGCGGTCAGATTGCCGGCGCTGCCCTGGATGTACAGGAAACCGAACCGCTGCCGGAAGACAGTCCGCTCTTCACACTTCCGAACGTCATCCTGACACCGCACATCGGCTGGAAAGCCGCTGACAGCCGGAAACGCCTCATTGACATTGTCCGGCAGAACATTGAAGCCTACTGCAGCGGCAGCCCCATCAACGTCGTCAACTGAGAAACAATACTGCCGTTAAGATATTGGCACAGGAGAATGAACAAAGCGGCAGTACACTGCCGCTTTTTCCGTCGGGATAAAAGGATTCGAACCAATAACATCTTCGTCCCGAACGAAGCGCTCTGCCAAATTGAGCTATACCCCGGTGCTCTCTTCTCAGTTAACATTTGTACCGGCAGCTTCGATTCTGTCCATGACGGTTTCCGCCTTTTCCCGGAACGATTTCTCCGCTTCCGGATACTCTTCTCCGTTTTCCTTCAGCCCGCACGTCAGCGTATATACCACCGCTCCGTTGTCAAGAAGCTCATACACAACAGCAGGCTTGCCGATTATATTCTTTCCGATGTATTTCCTGGTTGTAAACGCATGTCCCGTCATATGATGCCGATCTTTCTGCAGTTTGATATTACCATGCCGCAGAAGATATGGAAAACCCAGGTCTGCTTATCATTGCAGGACAGGAAATGCTATCATGACTGTATAGTGCATCAGCCGGAAACAGTATTTCCCGGATCAGAATGGGTAGCGTGATATGAACAGTATACTGATTGCAGCGAACGCCGTACTGCCTGTCGCATTCATGATGCTGCTGGGTACAGTGCTGAAAAGCAGGGGAATCATAAAGGACAGTTCCTTCCGGGATTTCAACTGGATTGTTTTCCATATCTGCCTGCCGGTGTCCCTGTTCAACAGTATTCAGAGTATGGATACCGCAATGCTGACAGAACCCAGAATCGTCCTGTTTGCCTATTCCGTACTGGCTGTAATCGTCATTCTGCCGATGATCCTGCTCAGCCGGACAACCATTGATGACAGGCAGAAAGGTGTCATGGTCCAGGCAATCTTCCGCTCCAATTTCGTCATCCTCGGCCTGCCGATTGTAGAAAGCATCTACGGTGCCGGCAATATCGGCGCTGTACCGCTGCTGATTGCGTTCGTCGTCCCGGCATTCAACATTGTCTCCGTCATTGTCCTTCAGCACTATTCCGGTACTAAGGGAAACCCGGCAAAGACCATAAAGGGCATCCTGACCAACCCGCTGATCATCGCAACCATTCTCGGTTTTATCTATAAACTCTCCGGCATACATACACCGGATATCCTCGCGTCTATCCTGAACCAGCTGGTCAGAATGTCAACGCCCCTGTCCCTGCTGGTGCTCGGCGGCAGTTTCCAGCTGGTGTCTGTACACGGCAACAGGAAGCTGCTCAGCATTGTTGCGGCAGGGAGGCTGATTGCAGCACCGCTGATCGCACTGACGGCAGCTGCGGCACTGGGCTACCGCGGTGCCGACCTTGCCGGACTGATGGTGCTCTTCGGCGGACCGGCAGCCATTGCGTCCTTCTCCATGGCGATGCAGATGGGGCTGGACAGTGAGCTTGCTGCCCAGTGCGTAATGATCACGACCATCGGGGTCATCTTTACCATGTTCGGCTGGATCACTGCCCTGAGCAGTCTGGGCCTGCTGTAGGAATCATTAGGAAGAAACAAAGCAAACCCTTCCTCTATGCCGGGTTTGCTTTTATATTGCCGCGTATTCCCGCATCTGCCTGCAGAAACCGGACCGTGTCAGGGTGTACAATATAATAAAGAAAACACGTACAAGCATCGTAAACAAACGATGCCCGGACAGGAAAGAATCCCCGGAACAACACCGGCAGAAAAGACAATAATACAACCCAGTGCATACTGCACCATAGAAAGGCATTGCTATGAAACTCTGTTTTATCGGCGCAGACCACGAAGTAACAGGAAGCTGCCATGTCATCGAAGTCAACGGAAAGTACATCATGCTTGACTGCGGCATGGAACAGGGAAGGGATATTTACGTGAATGAAGATCTCCCGGTTCCGGCCTCGGAGATCGGTGCGGTACTGCTGTCCCATGCGCACATAGATCACTCAGGACTGCTGCCGAAACTGGTCGCCGACGGCTTCCGTGGAACCATCTGGAGCACCTTCGTTACAAAGCAGCTGTGCGAAGTCATGCTGAAGGATTCCGCGCACATCCAGGAAGCGGAAGCGGAATGGGCTGACCGCAAAGCGAGAAGAAGCGGCAGAAAGCAGGAAGGTCCTCTGTACACCGTCAAGGATGCAGAATTTGCTATGGAGTTCTTCCGGACCATAGGCTACGGCGAAGCATTCGAACCAATAGAAGGCGTCAGTGCCAGATACGAAGATGCCGGACATATCCTGGGCAGCGCGATCATCTACCTGACGATGCAGGAAAACGGGGAAACCAGAACACTGGCCTTTACCGGTGACCTTGGCAATACGGAGATCCCGATCGTCAAGGATCCCACGCCCAGAGAAACAACGGACTATGTCATCACGGAGAGCACCTACGGAAACAGAAACCATGAGAAAGCTGCCGACCCGGTGATCCAGCTCGCAGAGATCATGAACAGAACCTTTGCCAGAGGCGGCAATGTCGTCATTCCTGCGTTCGCGGTAGGAAGAACACAGGAAATCCTGTACTACATCCGGGAGATTCTGGAAAGGAACATGGTGTCCTGTACAGACTTCGATGTATTCATCGACAGCCCTCTGGCAATCGAAGCGACGCAGATCTTCGAAGAGAATACCTTCGGCTATTACGATGATGACGCAATGAAGGTCATAAAGGAAAAAGGAAATCCTCTTGTGTTCCCGAATCTGAAGATGGTCATTGAAGTGGAACAGTCCAGGCTGCTCAATACCGTAGATACACCTTCTGTAATCATCTCTGCTGCAGGCATGTGCACGAGCGGACGCATCAAGCATCATCTGAAGCATAATCTCTGGCGGCCGGAGTGCACGGTTGCCTTTGCCGGATACCAGGCAGAAGGCACGCTGGGAAGACAGCTTGTGGACGGTGCGAAGGATGTCAGGATCTTCGGAGAAGACATCCACGTCGCAGCGGAAATCGTCCAGCTGAAGGATGTCAGCGCCCACGCAGACCGTGACGGCCTGGTCCACTGGCTGACGGACAACCCGGACAAGCCGATGAATGTATTTGTCGTACACGGAGAAGATGCAGTCGCGGATGAATATACAGAGCTGCTGAAGACGGCCTGCGGATATGAAGCATCCGCACCGTATTCCGGCTATGTCTTTGATCTTCTGGAGAACAAGTATCTGGTCACCAAAGAACCGGAGAAAGTACTGAATGCAGAAGAGAGGGAAGAGCAGATCCGCCAGGATCAGAACCGGGAACAGGATATCTACACCCAGAACAAGTACTTCAATGAACTGATGAAGAGAGGACATAGGCTGATCCATCTCATCGAGAAGAGAAAAGACGCAAAGAACAAGGAACTGGAGAAGTTCCTCAAGGAACTGGACAGACTCGTAGACAGGTGGGAATGATTACCCATGAAGGATAATGCCTCATCTTACAATCAATAGGAAAGGGAACAGACATGAAGAAAATCGTCGCAATCAACTGCAGCCCACGGCCGGCGTGGAACACAGGTACGCTTGTCCGTGAAGCTGCGGCAGGGGCGGAAGCTGCCGGTGCAGAAGTGGAAGTCATTGATCTTTATCGGCTGGAACCGTTTACCGGCTGCATTTCCTGCTTCGGCTGCAAACTCCCGCCGAACGAGGGGAAGTGCGTCTGCCGGGATGGTCTCAGCCCTGTGCTTGATGCCATCCGCAATGCGGACGGACTGATCCTCGGATCACCGAACTATCTGGGCAATGCCTCTGCAGGCTTCCGGGCGCTCTATGAAAGGCTGATCTTCCAGTCGCTGACCTATCAGCGGGAAACCCGCAGCTACAATGACCGGAAGATCCCGGTGCTCTTCATCATGACGAGCAACGCAGCGGAAGAAATGTACCAGCAGATCGGCTATGAAGAGATGATCCAGGGCTACTGCAGATCCCTGGAGGCCTTTGTCGGCAATACAAAAGTACTGATCGCAGGGAACACCCTGCAGGTCAAAGACTACAGCCGCTTCCATTGGACAATGTTCGATCCGGCTGAGAAGAAGGAACGCCACGAAACCGTGTTCCCGGAAGAGAAAAAGACAGCCTTCCGGCTGGGGACCAGCATGATGGAGACACCCTGGTAAACCAGCAGGGACACATTGCCTGCTCAAGATGCAGAAGTGTATGATGGATACAATCAGCAGTGATTGGAAATGATAACTGTACAGGAGGGATTATGAAAGTATTGTTTATCGGAAACAGCCACACATTCTTCAACGACATGCCGGAGCTATTTGCCCGTTTCTGCGAACTGGACGGAGAAAAGCCGGAAGTGACCATGCTCGCATACCCCGGCAAATACCTCGACTGGCATATGCAGGAATACTTCCCGACCAGGTTCAATATCCTGTACGGAAACTACGACTACTGCATCATCCAGCAGGGTGCTCATCCGTTCCCTGAAGTAGAAAGCACATTCACCAACGGCAAGCGGATCATTGAAATGTGCCGGACCGCCGGAACCAAGCCGGTCATCGTCATGACCTGGGCAGAGAAGCGTTTCCCGGAAAACCAGCAGAAGATGATTGACTGCTATACAAAGCTCGCAGCAGAGACGGATACACTCCTGTCGCCGGTCGGTCTGATCTGGCAGAAACTGCAGAAGACGAATCCGGAAATCGAGCTGTACTGGAAGGACGGAGAGCATGCATCGATCTACGGCGACTACTTGATCGCTGCCTGCAACTATGCCGTCGTCACCGGCAAAAAGGACCTGGATCTCCCGCCGATCGGCCTGGATTTCATGAAGGACCTGGAAATCGGTACACCGCTGAAGCTGATCGAAGACCCGGCGGAGTGCAGCATTGAACTGGATCCGGAAAAGACAAAGATCATCCTTGCCGCAATCAGCGAGGAACTGAAAAAACTGTAAGGGAAGGCTCTGCATCATGCAGAGCCTTTTCTGTACCGAAGCACAGGAAAAAAGCCCCAAGGGGGAGGGGCTTTTCTCAATGATATTCGAGGGATAATATTGACCTACTCAAAGGGGGTGGGTAGTTCGATATGCAGTTTTCCTACTGCACTTACACTATATAAAAACTATTTGGCTGAATTATCGGCAGATTGTGTTAATTTGTGTGAAATTGCTAACAATATGTTTTTTTATTTCAGCCCGTAGTACTGCTTGGTCTCCGCACTCATCTCTTCCCCGGCTGTGACTTCTTTTCCGGCTGCGATCAGTTCTTCCGTAGTACACAGATGGAAGGCTCCGACACTGTCGGGACTCCACCGTCTCACCAGGATCTGCGACCGTTCCGGATCAAAAGCCAGTACGCTCGTAATGTAGAGCTTTGACTGGTTCTGCGACAGATCCAGAACATTCCACAGCGTACTGTCCCCGAAGAACAGGGTATTGTCAATCCGGTGCCACTCATAGGTACGCATACTGTTGTAGGCACTGTTTTCAGCGACAAAGACGGAATACCCGGCAGTCTTCTCCCCATCGCGGCTGTAGGCTTCCAGCAGACTGTTGTTGCTGAGAATGTACAACTGATCATCGAAGATGTGGAACGACAGTACGTTGTTCATATCCATCGGCAGCTCACCCAGCTGCGTGCCTTCATAGTCCATCAGCCGGATGCACTGTTCATCCCTTACAGCAAGGAAGGTATTGCCGCAGGACGCGGTAAACGCCAGCATACTCTCGGATTCATAAACCGGGACAGCTGTGTATTCAGAAAGATCAATCAGGTACAGGACCCTCTTTCCGCCGCTGGTCGCTTCGGAAACGCAGAAGCGATGATCATCGCGGAAGTCAAGGGTACTGAAGGTGCTGATCTCCGGCACTGCAATGCTGTGCAGCTCTTCCGTACCGTTCGGGATATCGTAGCAGCTGAACACCGTACCCTGCAGCCCGTTGATCAAAGCATATACATGATCGTCCTCCACGGCAAAGACCGCAGACAGACTGTCCGTACCGGCCGCAAGCCGGTAGGTGCCTTCCTTTCCGTCCGGCAGATACAGTGTATGTACAACGGCATCCTGTGTGACTGCGTAGACGGTCTCCTGATCCACGGTCATACCGAAGTGCTGGACGCTGCGGCTGCTCTCTACGACCATTTCGTGGGCAACCTGTTTGGATTCCAGATCATAGACGGTAATGGCTGCCGTATCAGCGAACAGTTCCTGATCGGAGATCAGCAGGAAAGGTCCAATGACCTTTGTCCCTGCACCGTATCCAGGTACAATGCCCGGCAGTTCACTGTAATTCGGATTGGCGAAGTCCATCTCATACCGGATCACGGACCTGCTTGTACGCGGCAGGATCATGATGCCCACGGAATCATCACTGAAGAACCGGGCGCCTTTGGCTGTATTCTCCGGGAAAGCCGCAAAGGTTGTACAGAACTCCGAGCTCAGTGAAAACAGTGCAATGTCTCCGTTCTGCAGCAAGGACAGCCAGGTATTGTCCACACCGTTCAGTATGGACCGTACAGGATAAGGGTATTCCGCCCGCCGGACTAGTCTTCCATCAGACAGGTCTACAAGGGTCTGGATATTGGCTGACGAGCACAGAACCGCATCATGATCACCGGAATCATCACTGTAAGAAGTCAGTGCAATGTCTCCGTTGGAATCCTGGATAAAGGAAACATCCCGTGACCAGCGCGGGGATGCACTTCCGCTTCTGTAGCATGCCAGGCGTGCTGTCATATCGTAGTAGAACACAGCGTTCTCTACGCCGTAGGTTGTCCTGTCTGTACCGTTGACCAGCTCCAGTACAACCGCATCGCCGCTGCCGGTCACGGCCATATCCATGATGTAGGCAAAGGATGGTCCGGTTTTCTGCAGGGATTCCTGCTCGGTATCGTAGAACCAGACGCGTATTGTGTCTTCCTGCCGCTGCTCAAGCAGCACCTTGCCGGCATCCGCAGAGAGCTTGACCGAACTGAACCGGCCTTCTTCCGGGCATTCAGCTGTATGTGTGATCTGTCCTTGGGAGTCCAGGATTGTCAGCGTACTGTCTCCGGCAAATGCGCAGGCATCCGTGCCGCAGTCGGAAGCGGAAATCCAGTGGGAGAGTTCCGCCCGGTACAGTTCACTGCCGTCCTCCCAGCTCAGCATGGTTACCGTGTCCCCGCTGACACAGGCAATTCCCTGTGCCTTTGCGTCAACGACGGTTGTGCCTGTATCCAGCTGGATTTCACACTTCTTTGTACTGTCGATCAGGCTGAACAGACTGATTCTCCGGTCACTGTCAACCAGGACCAGCGTACTGTCGTCCGG
>JAEEYJ010000070.1 GCA_016291725.1 Solobacterium sp. | reverse complement strand
TTGACCGCTGTCGTACGGTGTATGGTCTGGTAGTACAGGTTCTTGGCAATCTGCTGGGAAATGGTACTGCCGCCCTCAACGCTTTCACCGGCCTGCAGATTGTGCAGGATTGCCCGGATCAGTGCCCGTACATCCATGCCCCTTCTGGTAAAGAAGCGCTGGTCTTCCACTGCGACAACAGCGTCCACCAGATCTTCATCAAGTACGCCATACGGTGCATAGTCTTCCATATCAAAGTAGACCTGCGCTGCTTTCTCCACGGGGACTTCGTCCACCGTATTCCGGTAGTGGATGTAGCCGGGCAGCACGATGGTGAATCCGGCAAGCAATGCCAGGCAAAGAATGACCTTAAGCAGGAATCCGATCAGTTTTTTCATATTTTCATTGTACAACAGGAACAGATCTCTGCTTCTTAAGAGTTTCTTATCCTGCTGCGGCAGCTTCCCAGTATTCCCGTTCAGCCCGGGATTCCGGCTGTATGACCTTCAGGAACGCAACGGCTTCATTGCCTGCCCTGTCCGTCACGGTATAGATGATTTCCTGTTCCGCCAGTCCGTCCAATGGCTCTGTGCATTTTACTCTATCCCTGAGATCTCCGCTGACGGTATCCCAGGCTTTTTCAATGTATGCCCGGCATCCTTCAAAGCCTTCTTTGTCCGTTTCTTCCGTGCTCAGCACCAGCACCGGTGGTTCATCATCCTGAAAGTGCACCAGCAATGTACGATCGATCCGGTGTCCCTGATGTGTGATGGAATAGACCATCAGTCTATCCCCTCCGGAGCGGATCCGGGTCCGTTCGGGCAATGCCGCTTCTTCATTTTCCGTATACCGGTCCGGTATGAATTCTTCCCTGACAGAAAGGATGGTCTCATCACAGTTCAGGGACAGTACCGGATCTCTGTCCACAGCCCGGGATACCGCATGGTAGGCGGAATACAGAAAAAAGCAGATCGAAAGAACAGCGCAGGCAATGGTTCCGCCCCGGACACCATGGTACAGTGTTTCATTCACTGTGTCCCGGTCGCCCAGCTTCATCTCCTCCCGCAGAATCTGCATGCGCTCTGCAGGGATCCAGGCATGGGCCATGCGTTTGACATCCCTGCGGTCAATGTGCTCCTCCAGCGCTTCCCGCAGCTGTTCCATCTGTCTGTAGTTCAGTCGTTGCTTTGCATACAGGGCGGTTTCTTCTTCGGACAGGCCGTGTTCCTGTCCGAGCCGGATCTGTTCCTGCTGCAGATAAGTAAACCGGTTCTTCTTCATACTTCAGTATTACGCAAAGAACCGGCATTTCCTCTTTTTCAGTCTGTATTCTTCCAGCACCAGCGTACTGCGTTCTTGCCCAGCGTTCTTGCCGGGACAGTGATCTGTGCCGGCGTGAGCCCTTCTGCCTGCACACGCAGTACAATATCGCCTTCTGTTTCCTGTGTCCGTATGATGACCACGGCACTGCCGCTGTAGGCCTTTCTTGCGGCTGTATGCGGCGAGGATGGTATCCAGGGATCGGTATCCGAGGCATCTCCGTTATCCACACCGATGATTTCCCCGCTGCCTGCGAGGCTGAAGGACAGACGGTTCCTGGCTCCGTTTACAGGCTGTCCGTCTGCGTCCACGATGTCCGCGCGTATATACAGCAGCGATGCTCCGTCTGCCAGCACTTCTTTCTTTTCCGGCACCAGAACGATTCCTGCGGATCTGCCGTAAGTACATACCCTTCTGCGCCCGGATGTCTGTACGGTTTCTTTGCCGGAACGGTCATATCCGACCGCTTCCAGCGTTCCCTCTTCATACGGTACAGACCAGCTGTAGTACGGTCTGCCTCCGCTGGTGTACCAACGGTATCCCAGCGCCGTATCGTTTACCGTATAGTATTTCCTGCCCAATGATTCTCCGTTGAGAAACAGTTCCACGGAAGGAAGGTTGCTGTAGACGATCACATCCACATTGCCGTTCCTGACCGTAATATCATCTGAATTCCATGTTGGCAGGATGTGCAGTACATTCACGTCATCACGCCACTGGCTCATGTAGAACCAGTAGCTGTCCTTCGGCATGCCGGCTGTATCGATGATTCCGAAATAGGAAGCGTTGGGGCTCGGCCCTTTGCCGGTCACGGATCCGGGGCCGAGGCCGTTCCAGGGTTCCGGTTCTCCGATGTAGTCAAAGCCTGTCCAGACGAATTCACCGGCGATGTAATCCCGGCTGATGACGTTCAGCCAGCCGTCGGCTGCGGTAGTGCCCCATTCAACCCGTTCCCGGTCATAGGCTGTGATGTCTGTTCCGGCATTCCGGTAGATGCCGCGGCTGCTCAGCTCACTGACCGTTTCGGAACAATAGAGGATCCAGCCGCTGTTTTCCCGGTACAGTTCATCCTGTATGTCTGTATTGATGTAATTGAAGCCGATCACGCCGCCGTTCTCCACGACCGCTTTGTTCATCTGCGCCTGCATCTCTGCATACGGACTGTCGCGGCCGGACATGTTGTCCGCAATGGTCACCGGACGGGTGGGATCCTCTTCCTTCACCCAGCGGCAGAGATTTCCGGCATAGTCTGCATAGGCACTGACATCGCCGCCGATGTTGCCGAGTATTTCATTGCCGATGGACCAGAGAATGACGGCCGGGTTGTTCCGGCCTTCCCGGACCATCGTACGGATATCGGCTTCCGCCCACGTAATGCCGCTTGTGATTCCCCAGGGGGCGTCTTCTTTCTTCACTGTTTCATTGAACCAGATACTGTAGTCATACCAGTTGGCATTCTTGGGATTGGTCCAGGTATCAAACGCTTCGCAGACCACCAGCACACCCTCTTCCATGCAGATGCGCAGGAAATCCGGATCTGCCGGATTGTGGGCCAGACGGACGGCATTGCAGCCCATTTCCTTGAGCAGGCGGATCTGCCTGAGGAAGGCATCTTCCTGGGCTGCTGCACCGAGCGCACCCTGGTCATGGTGCAGGCATACTCCTTTCAGCTTCATATTGACACCATTCAGGGAGAATCCGGTCTCCCGGTCAAACACAGCATAGCGGAACCCGAAAGGCACCAGCACCCGGTCTGTACGCTTGTTCTGTTCGTACAGATCCGCACGCAGGGTATAGATATTCACATCATCTACGGACCACAGCATCGCATCCGGTACCATCATCTCCGCGCCGAAATTCTCTGCGGAAGCGATGATATGCCCGGTGGAATCCAGGATGGAAAGCTTCACCGTCCCCTGTCCGATTGCTTTTCCGTTCACCTTTACCGCAATGCTGCCGTCTTCCTGTACATCTCCGTAGGTCACGGTGATGCTTTCATCATCAATGAAGCTGTTTCCTTTGTGCACCAGTTCGGCATCCCGGTTGATGCCGGATCCGGAGTACCAGCGGGAGGAAGGAACCGGATTGTCCACCCGGACAGCCAGGACATTGTCCTTTCCGTAGGCCAGATGCTCCGTCAGTTCAAACCGGAACGAACTGTAGCCGTACGGACGCATGCCCAGGCGAACACCGTTGATATACACCTCGGCTGTACCCATGACACCGTCGAAGCAAACGAAGAAGCGCCCTCCCTCTTCTACCGTGAAGTGTTTCCGGTACCAGCCGGTTCCGCCCGGCAGGAAGCCGCTTTCCGCTTCCAGGGACGAATCAAAAGGCTGGGCAATGGACCAGTCATGCGGGAGGGAAACCGTTTCCCAGTCCGCATCATCGGTATCCACCGGAGCATAGTCACCGTCCTCAAGCACAAAAAGCCAGCCATCGTTGAAATCATCATGACCGGCTTCATACGGTACCTGTGCTTCTGCAGTCCTTCCGAGACTGATCGCCATCAACAGTGCCAGCAGTTTCTTCATCATGGTTATTGTAGCAAAAATGCGGATCACTTGACCCGCATTATTCAACCGCGTTGACGATTTCCATCACTTCTTCCCGGATGGCCGCATTGCGTTCCAGCGCTTCCTCCCGGTTCTTTCCGACCGCGTAGAAGTAGAATTTGATCTTCGGCTCCGTTCCGCTCGGCCGTATGGCGAACCAGCAGCCGTTCTCCAACCGGAAGCGCAGTACATTGGAGGCAGGAATGTCTTCGTAGCCGTTGATGTAGTCCACCAGCTCTGTGACTTTACTGCCGGCAATGGTCTGCGGCGGATTCTCGCGTACAGCGGACATCATCCGCTTGATCCGGGCCGCACCGGAAATACCCTTCAGAATCAGATTCGGCTCATCCTCGGCAAAGAAGCCGTATTTCTCATAGATTTCCTCCAGAACGTTCCAGAGGGTCTTTCCCTGTTTGCGGTAGTATGCCGCTGCCTCTGCCACCAGCATACCGGCAGAGATTCCATCCTTGTCGCGGATATCCGGACAGGCTGCGTAACCGACCGACTCTTCATAGCCGAAGAGGTACTGCAGTCCCATCGATTCTAGTTCCGGGATCCTGCCGCAGATATTCTTGAAGCCGGTCAGGCTTTCAAGCATTCTGACTCCGTAGGCTTCCGCAATGATCGTACTCAGTGTGCTCGTGACAATCGACTTGACCATAGCACCGTTGTCAGGCAGTGTACCGGCGTCCTTCCGGCCTTCCAGGATGTAGTTGACCAGCAGATAGCCTGCCTGGTTGCCGTTCAGCCATACGTATTCCCCTTCGTCATTGCGTATTTCAATCGCAAAGCGGTCACTGTCGGGATCCGTTGCCATGAGCAATTCCGCCCCGAAGGTCTTTCCCAGCTCTTCCGACAAGCGGAAGGCAGCCGGGCTTTCCGGGTTGGGATAGCCGACCGTTGTGAAATCCGGATCGGGCCAGCGCTGTTCCTCGACAATGCGCCAGCTGCGGAATCCCCTGTCCTCCAGCATCTGTGCGAACGGTATGCTTCCGGCACCGTTCAGCGGTGTGTATACCAGTGGTATGTCCAGATCAAGCTCGTCTCCCTCATGAATCGCCAGCGCTTCTACAACATCCAGATACTCACGGTCGTATTCCTCGCCGAGCACCGTAATCAAACCCTGTTCCTTCGCTTTTTCATAGCTCATCGATTTGATGCCGGTAAACATGTTCACGTTCCGGATCCTGTGTTCCATCGCGTCCGCGATCTCGCTCGATACCTGGCAGCCGTCCTCCCAGTAGACCTTGTAGCCATTGTATTCCTTCGGATTGTGGGAAGCAGTGATGTTGATGCCGGAAATCGTTCCCAGCCGGCGGATGATCCAGGCCAGTTCCGGTGTCGGACGCAGATCCGGGAACACGTAGACCTTGATGCCGTTTGCCGCAAGAACCGACGCTGCGTACGCGCAGAACTCCTTTGAGAAGTGCCTCGGATCATGAGCGATCACGACGCCTCTTTCCATCGCTTCTTCACCGTAGCTGCAGATCATTTCCGCAATGCCCTGCGTTGCTTTGCCCACGGTCAGGAAGTTCATCCTGTTCGTGCCTGCACCGACTATGCCTCTGAGACCGGCAGTGCCGAAGGAAAGGTCCTGGTAGAACCGCTCTTCTATATCCTTTTCATCATCCTTGATCCTGAGAAGCTCCGCTTTCAGCGGATC
>JAEEYJ010000069.1 GCA_016291725.1 Solobacterium sp. | reverse complement strand
GGAACTGAACCAGAAGCTCCTGGAACTCCAGTACGAGACAGATGTAACGACCGGAAAGCCGGCGTAAAAACAGGAACAGAAAGTCACGGTGAATCCGTGATTTTCTTAAGGAGTATGTATGAGAACCCTGCTGAACCGTAATTACGACATACCCGCTGCGGAGGATCCTTTTGCTTCGGATGGTGTACAGCCGGCCGATATGATCTTCCTGAACCGTGGGGATCCGGATATCCTGACACCGAAAGTGATTCTGGACACAGCGTTCCAGGATGCCTATAACGGACATACGAAATACACGGATACCCGTGGATATCCGGAACTCCGCGATGAGATCCGGAAGTTCTATCGGGAACGCTACGGTATGCAGATCAAGGACGAAGAGGTCTGTGTGACCACATCAGGGCAGTTCGGTATGTATGCGGTCTGCCAGACCGTCATCAATCCCGGGGATGAAGTTCTGATCATTGAACCGTTCTTCACCCCGTACCGGGATGCGGTGATGGAGGCAGGCGGCATTCCTGTCTACGTCAGTACGGTGTTCGAGGAAGACTTCCGGATCCGGGCTGAACGCCTGGAAGAGGCAGTTACACCCCGTACAAGAGCACTGATCATCAATACCCCGAACAATCCTACCGGAGCAGTGTATTCCCGGCAGACGCTGGAGATGATTACGGCGTTCGCTGAGCGCCATGATCTGATCATCATTGCGGACGATATCTACACATCCTATGACTTCACCGGTCCGTTTGTGCCGATTGCGTCATTGCCCGGCATGTCCGAGCGTACGGTTACCGTGAACTCCTTCTCCAAGAACTTCGTTATGACCGGAATGCGCATCGGGAATATCGTGGCACCGGCAGACGTGGTGCGGGCAGTGAAGCAGGTAATCGAAAAGACGACGTATTCGGCGCCTTCCATCTCCCAGCGCTGCGCGATCCACGGATACCGGCATTTCGGGGAGTTTGAGGCATCGGTTGCCCGGGTGTTCCGGGAGCGTACGGAATATTCCTATGAACGTCTGTCCCGGATGCCGTTCATTGAGGTCATGCCCGTATCCGGAAGCTTCTACATCTTCCCCAATGTACGGAAGTCCGGGATGGACGGTACTGAATTTGCACGGAAGCTGAAGGAAGAGTGCCACATTGTTGTGATTCCGGGCATCTTCTTCGGACCTTCCGGCAAGGACCATTTCCGGATCTCCTGCACGGCAGGCATGGATCAGCTGAAGGAAGCGTATGACCGGATGGAAAGGATGAATCTGCAGCAGACAGCAAAGGACTGAAACAACCAATGGACGAACGTTTGAAGAAACAGCTGGCTTTTGCCCTGGAGATCGATAAAGAGAAGAATATATTCCGGCAGACACATCTGTCGGGACAGGGCAGGAATGAGAATGATGCGGAACATGCCTGGCATATGGCTGTCATGGCATATCTGCTCAAGGAATATGCCAACGAGGAGATCGACATTGCAAAGACAATGATCATGTGCCTGATCCACGACATTGTCGAGATCGATGCCGGAGATACCTATGCCTATGATCCGGAGGCGAAGAAGACCCAGAAGGAACGGGAGCAGCGGGCCAAGGAAAGGCTGTTCGGGATGCTGCCGGAGGACCAGAGGGAAGAGCTGACGGCACTGTTCGAGGAGTTTGAAGCGTTGCAGTCACCGGAGGCCAGGTTTGTGCGGGCGATGGACAATCTGCAGCCGCTGCTGCTGAACAACAGCAATAATGGCGGGGACTGGAAGGCGCATGGTGTGTCTGCAGAACAGGTCTATGCCAGGCAAAGGCAGACAAAGGCAGGATCGGAGATCCTGTATGAAGTAACGGATGATATTCTGCAGGAAAATGTCAGGAAGGGAAACCTGAAGAAGGCAGAGTAAAGAAAAAGGCAAGGCACCGGCCTTGCCTTTGTTGTTTTCAACTGCCGATTTCGAACAGATCACGGGGGAAGCGGGACAGGGATTCTGCGCCGGTTTCGGTGATCAGGATCATGTCTTCCACCCGCATGTACATTTCACCGGGGAAGATCATTTTGGGCTCGGCGCAGAATACCATGCCCGGGAGGAACGGTTCATCCTCCGTCTCCATCAGCAGCGGGTATTCATGGCAGTCAATGCCGATCTGATGGCCGTTGATGCCTTTCATCTGGACACGGAAGTACGGACCATAGCCGTGCGCGTTGATGTAGTCAGTGACCATTCTGTAGGTCTCATTGACGTTGGTCTTATAGGGAACAATGTGGTTGATCATATGGACCTGGGCATCCTGCAGGACCTTGTAGCCGTTTCTGATCAGCCCGGGCGCTTTTCCCCAATACAGGGTTCTGCCCCAGTCGGAACAGTAGCCGTCCTTGACGAATCCGATGTCAAAGGCGATGCCGGTATTCGGCAGGAGCCGGTTCGTGCGCGGGAAGTCGAAGTTCTGTTCGGCTGTGAAGGTGCCCTGGGTTTTGAAGCCGATCAGCGGCGGGAACGAGAAATCATCCATACCGTGCTCTATGCCGTACTGCATCAGCATATTCTCTGCTTCCGCGATGGTCATGCCTTCCGTGAAGTGCTGCGATACCCACAGGATGGCTTCGTCGGTGAATTCGGCCAGCGCTCTGAGCTGTTTGATCTCGCCGGCATCCTTGACCTTGCGCAGGTCCTTGAGCAATAATTCAGCATCGATGATCTCTGCTGCAGGATCGATATCCTTTAGGGCATTCGCCAGCCATTCCCGGCAGTCATAGCCGATGCCTATGCGCTTGCCCTGTACAAAGAACGACAGGGTATCCTCCATCTGGTCCAGATAGGAGACAATGACCTCCTGGCCGGGAAACTGGTCCTCCAGCTTCGGGACGGCAACAATCCGGCAGTCTCCTTCGGTGTTCAGCCAGATGACGGCTTCGGGGAGAATGCGGGATGTGTGCCGGTCGAACATATTGTTCATATGGCTTCTCTGCCAGAAATACTTTGTGCATTCACTGACGTACTGGAAATTGGCACCGGCTGCGTACAGTACACCGTCAAGGCCGGCATTCTTCATTGTCTGTATGATTCTCTGTCTGCGTTCGCTCATAATCTGTTACCTTCCGTCATTAGAATACTACAAAACAAGGATGGTGTTCTTTCCGGGAAGGGAACAGTTGGTGATTTCCGGTCTTTCGTGTATAAAGAAGGTAGAGAGTGAGGAGCAGAGCATATGATTGATCATGCGGATGAAAACTATACCTGGGACACCATTCCTGAATTCACGGAAGAACTGGAAGGCGCTGAGTATTTCAGCAACGATGGCTCCGCCGTTTACCTGCAGTATATTCCCGATGTTGTCTATTCGGTGAAGGACAATACCGAGCTGCATCTGCAGATCATCCGGCCGACGCTGTACTTTGAACCGGAGAAAATCTATCCGATCGTCATTCTGATCAAGGGCAGTGCCTGGCTGAAGCAGGAGATGTATACAGACATCCCGATGTTTGCAAAGCTGGCGGAGCGGGGATTCATTGTAGCGGTCATGGAATACCGGCACAGCGGCATTGCGAAATTCCCGGCGCAGAACATCGACGCGAAAAACGCCATCCGCTTTATGCGGGCACACGCTGCGGAATACTGCGGTGATCCGGACAATATCTTCCTGATGGGCGGTTCTTCAGGAGGACACGTTGCCGTGGTTACCGGGATGACGCTGGACAGTGATCTGTATGATGAGCCGGACAGTGATGTCCCGGCAGAGATCAACGGCATCATTGATATGTACGGTCCGATGGAGATGACAATTCCCTGCGCTTTCCCGATCAATACGATGCAGGGCAAACCGGGGACACCGGAGTATGAGCTGCTCGGCTTTGATATGAACGAGCATCCGGAAAGGATGGCGCCGCTGCTGGGGAAGACCTACCTGGATCATACCTTTGCGCCGATGCTTATCATCCACGGCACAAAGGACAGGATGTGCAATTTCGAGCAGACCAAGCGGTTCTACAACGATATGAAAGCAGCCGGCAAGGATGTGCGCCTGGTGATCATCAAGGGAGCGGATCATGGCGGTTCTGCGTTCTGGTGCCAGGAGGCTCTGGATGTCTACGAAGGGTTCATAAGAGAGCATCTGAAGCAATCGGAAAACAGAAACTGAAGGATTGGACAATACAAACATAATCAATTGATTCTTTGCAAGGAGGTTCCCTATGAATTCCAGAACAATTGTACTATGCATTGTTTGCGTGCTTGTACT